>DASZIT010000060.1:0-60197 GCA_035948855.1 Acidimicrobiales bacterium
GCGAGGGTTCCATGTCAAAGCTCTACGCCGGCGAGAACGCCGTGTGGGTCACCGAGCAGGCCATCCAGATCCTTGGTGGGTACGGCTACGTCCGCGAGAACCCGGTCGAGCAGTGGCACCGGGACTCGAAGATCTACACCATCTTCGAGGGGACCTCGGGGATCCAGCGGCTGGTGATCTCCCGGGCGATCTCGGGGATCCACATCAACTGAGCCACCAGCGATAAACACGCTGCTCGACTTCTGTTGGAGAGGCCGGCTTCGGCGTAGGCCTATCTGACCGTCTGTGCGCGACGAATGATTTCTGTCGCGATTCTGTCACGCACCCTTAGGCGGGTTGCAGCGCCTGATTGCGCCATATGGCAGGGTTGCACGCAAAGATGTGAAGGCCACCTCCTATGACATTCGATGCGAAAGGAAGCAGGCTCATGCCCGACGGCTCAGTGGGTGACTCTGGCTCCTCGATCGACAACCGTCACCTTCTGCTGGTCGGTGCCGGGCCGGGTCTTGGAATGGCCGTCGCTCGTCGCTTCGCCGACGGTGGCTATCGGGTGACCTTGGTGGCTCGCAGCACGGACGGGCTCCGCGATCTCGCGGACAGCCTGGCTGACACCGGAGCCCAGATTGACACCGTCGCGGCAGATGCCAGCGACCCTGCAGGTCTGGGAGCTCGGATGGCTGAGCTCTACAACGAGCAGGGTGCGCCCGGGCTCATCATCTACAACGCAGTCATGGGAGCTCCGGACAAGCTCCTGACCTCGAGCGTCGAGCACCTGCAGACGGCCTATGCGGTAGACGTCATTGGCGCCATCGTCGTGACACAGGTCGCAGCCCCCGCCATGCGGGCGGCCGGTTCCGGCACCATCATCGTGACGGGTGGCGGTTTCGCAGATCATCCGATCCCAGCCCTCGCGACCGTTTCACTCGGCAAAGCCGCGCTCCGGTCCGCCGCCACCATGCTCGGAGCCGATTTGGAGCCGGATGGCATTCGCGTAGCGACATTGACGATCGCCGGGCAGATCGTTGCGGGCACCGCCTTCGATCCCGAGAACATCGCAAGACGCTATTGGGAGGTCGTCCATTCCGACGGTCCGTGGCAGGCGGAGTTTCGCTTTACCGGCGAATAGGGCTCGAGATGCGCTCCGTGGATACGTCATCGAAAGGCTCAGGAAAATAGGTGCCCGAAGAGGGATGGTATTTCGATCCGTACCGACTTCACCAAGAGCGTTGGTTCTCGGATGGAGTGGCAACCGCCTTGGTCCGGGACAAAGGGGCGACTTCGCAGGACCCTCCGCCAGACTCCCCGTACATCGATGAGCCCAAGTTGGTTGAGCCAGCACCGTCGCATGCCGAAAGCGATCTGCAGCGCGGTGACCAACAGCTGGATGACACGGTCGATGCGGCTGACGCCGCGGTGCGGACCTACTTCACACGCGGTGGCAACTAATCCTGACCCGACCGTTCGGGCGTGCAGTCAGCCCCTCGACCGGCGCACCAGCCGGCACAACCGGGCCACCAGCACTTCCAGCACCAACTCACCCGACAGGGCGGTGGCGCCCCGAAGGTCGAGGTCGGCCTCGGCCAGCAACTGCACGGCCCGGGCGATGCCGGGCGTACCCAACCGTCGGCCCTGGGCCAATGCCTTCTTGGCCATGAACGAGCTCTGGACTCCGAGCGCGGCCGCACCCTCCTCCGGAGAGGTGATGCCCGAGCCGTCCAACCGCAACATCGCCCGGAAGTGACGATGCAGGATGCTCATCACCACCAGCGGATGGCCACCCTGCCCCGCGAGCATCCGGTGCAGCACCCCGAGCGCCTTGGCGGTTTCGCCGGCATCCAGGGCGTCGGTGAGGTCCCATGGGAGGACCGATCCGGCTTCCCCCAGAAACGGCTCGAGGTCACCGAGTGACACCGCGGCGCCCTCGCCGTAGGCGGAGGCCAGGGACCCGAGCAACCCGGACAGCCGGCCCATGTCCTCACCGAGATGCTCGGCGACCCGGGCGGTCGCCGGCCGGTCGAGCCTGACCGGGGCGTCCTTGAGATGGGTCTCCAACCACTGGGCTTTGGCCCTGCCCCTCCCGATCGCGGTGTCCACCACCTCACCCAGCGCACCTACCCGCTTGGTCAGCGCCGCCGGGATGGTCCCGCCGCCACCCATCAACACCAACGCGGTGGTCGGGAGCGGATCCTCGAGATAGGTCACCAACCGCTTGCCGTCGGCCGGCGACAGCTGGCCGGCATCCCGGAGGACCACCACCCGGCGTTCCACCAGAAACGGCGGGGTGGTGCAGGCGTCGATCAGGGCGCCGATGTCCAAGTCGTCGGCCGACGGTCCGCCGAACTCCTCCACCATCAACGTGGGGTCACCGCCGTCGACCAGGCTGGCCACCAGCCGGTGGGCCTCCTGGGCCACCAGGGAGGGGTCATCCCCCTTCACCAGGTATACGGCCCGGATCTCGGTGGCGGTCGTCGAGCTCATCGGTCGGGCCGGCTGGTCCGGAAGATGGCTTCCAGCGCGTCACACGCCTGCCGGTTCCCGGCGACGTCGTGCACCCGGACGATCCGGCAGCCCAGGCTCACTCCCAGGGCGGTGGCGGCCAGCGACGCCTCACCGCGGTCCCCGATCTCCAGGCCGAGGGTCACCCCCAGGAACGTCTTGTTCGACGCCGACAGCAGCAGCGGGTAGCCGAGCGATGCCAGCTGGTCCGAGGCCCGCAACAGGGTGAGCGATTGCCGGGCGGTCTTGCCGAGGTCGAGCCCGGCATCCAAGACGATCCGATCGGGCGTCAGGCCACACTGCTGGGCCCGGTCCGCCCGCTCCAGCAGGAATCCCCGCACCGCCTCGACCAGGTCGTCGTAGACCGGCTCCGGATCCGGAACCCGGGGAGCCAGCCGGATGTGGGTGGCCACCACGGTGGCGCCGGCGTCGGCGGCCACCCTCAGGTACTCCGGGTCGCCGAACCCACTGATGTCATTGCCGACGACAGCGCCGGCGGCGTAGGCCTCTTTGGCCACCGACGCTCTCCAGGTGTCGACCGACAACGGGATGGCGAACCGTCCGTGGATGGCCTGAATGGCAGGAATCACCCGGTCGACCTCCTCGGCCTCGGTGACCTCGGGACCCGGCCCCGCCTTTACCCCGCCGATGTCGAGCAGGTCGGCGCCGTCCTCCACCAACTGCTCCGCCCTCCGGACCAGATCGTCCAACGCGAAGGTGGCTCCCTTGTCGAAGAACGAGTCGGGGGTGCGGTTGAGAATCCCCATCACCAGGGCCCGGTCGGTGATGTCGAATTTCTGATCACCCAGCGAGACGGTGGCGGCGCGCACGTCCGTGACGCTACCTTCCGCCGCCCTCCCCATTTGCCTCAGAACAGCCGGGCGGCCAACGCCTTGCGGTAGTTGGAGGTCCGGGGGTCATCGGGGCCCAAGGTCTCCAGCAGGTCGACGAACTCCTGGCGGGCGTCGGGATCCTCTTTCACCCGGTCGAGCAGTCCGGAGAGCAGGTCGTCGACCCCTACGTCGGACACGTCCACCTGGCGGGAGGCCAACCGGGCCTCGGCCAGCAACCGGCGGATCTCCGGGGTCTCCGGGATCCGGCCGAGGAGGGCGATGGCATCATCGGTATCGCCTTTGGCGATGAGCAGGCCGGCCAGCCCGGTGATGGCGCCAGCATGATCGGGCTGGAGCTCGAGCGCCTGGCGCAGCAGCTCCTCGGAACCGGTGGCGCTCCCCTCGGCCACCAGCTGGTCGACTTCGGACGGCGCCGCCAGCAGACCGGTCACGAACTCGGTCACCGCCGCCTCCGGGAGGGCCCCGATGAAGCTGTTGACCACGGCCCGGTCCTTGATGGCGAAGACGGCCGGGATCGACTGGACCTGGAAGCTGCCCGAGATAGCCGGGTTCTCGTCCACGTTGACTTTGGCCAGGGCCACTGCGCCCCCGGTGGCGTCCACCACCCGTTCGATGATCGGGCCCAGCGTCTTGCAGGGTTCGCACCAGGGGGCCCACAGATCCACCACCACGGGAACTTCCGCGGAGCGGACCAGGACCTCCTGGTCGAATGTGGCATCAGTGACGTCGATCATCGCCATGACCATACCGGGACGCGGCAAAATCGAAGCCCGGCCCCTCCTGCAGGTAGCGTCTGGTCATGAGCGCTGCGCCCGCCGACCCAGTCAAAGCCGAGGTCGTGGAGGGAATTGACGTCCCCGCGGTATCGGCGTGGATCGCCGCGACGGTGCCGGACGCCAAACCTCCGTTCTCCTTCGAGCTCATCGCCGGCGGGCGCTCCAACCTCACCTATCGGGTGGTGGACGCCGCCGGTCGCTCGATGGCCCTACGCCGGCCCCCGGTGAGCCACGTGCTCCCGACCGCCCACGACATGAAGCGGGAGCACACCGTCATCAGTGCCCTCGGCCCGACCGACGTCCCGGTCCCGCGCACCCTCGGGTTGTGTCTCGACGAATCGGTGAACGGCGCTCCCTTCTACCTGATGTCGTTCGTCGAGGGGCACATCGTCCGGGACGAGGCGGCCGCCGCCGAGCTCAGCGAGGCCGGCCGCCTCCAGGCCAGCCATTCCCTGATCGACACGCTGGCCAAACTCCACACCGTGGATGTCGATGCGGTCGGCCTCGGGGAATTCGGCCGCCGCGAGGGGTACATCGCCCGGCAGCTCAAGCGGTGGCACGGGCAGTTCGCCCAGTCCACCGTAGACGGGGTCCCCGGGCCCGCGGTTGTCGACCAGGTCCACGAACTGCTGGCCAAGCAGATTCCCGAACAACAGACCATCGCCATCGTCCACGGGGACTACCGGCTCGACAACACCGTGCTGGATGACGCCGGGAACGTGGTCGCCATTCTCGACTGGGAGATCTGCACCCTGGGCGACCCACTCGCCGACCTGGGATTGCTGATGGTCTACTGGGCCGAGGAAGGGGACCAGGAAGTCGCCCTGGCCGGGGTGGCGCCGACCACGCTGCCGGGATTCGCCACCCGGAGCGAGTTGTTGGATTGGTACGCCAACGCCTCCGGGCTGGATGTTTCCGGCGTTTCCTATTACATGGCATTCGGTCTCTGGAAGCTCGCCTGTATCCTGCAGGGTGTGTACGTCCGCTATGCGGGGGGTGCCGCCGCCGGTGACCGGTCAGGCGTCGACCAATTCGCCGCCAGCGTGGGAAAGCTGGGCGAGCGGGCGCTCCGCGAAGTGGAGTCCCTATGACAGAACCATCGAAGTCAGGCATTTACCAGATCGATCCCGGCTGGGGTGATCCTCCCGGCGACCGGGTCGACCGCCCGGTGCTGGTCATCGCCCTGGACGGCTGGGTCGATGCCGGGCTCGGGTCTTCGGCGGCCATCACCGAGATGTTGAGTGCCTCCCCGACCATCCGGGTGGCATCCTTCGACACCGAAGCCCTCATCGATCAGCGGGCCCGTCGCCCCATCGCCCGCATCGTGGACGGCATCACCACCGAGCTCAGCTGGCCGACCATCCGGGTTCTGGCCGGGAAGGACCGGGTGGGCGCCGACATTCTCTACCTGACCGGGCCCGAGCCCGACTTCGGGTGGCGATCGTTCATCGACGGGGTGGTCGATCTGGTCCAGCGCCTTGGCGTTCGCACCGTGGTCGGTCTCGGGGCGTTCCCGGCACCGACTCCCCACACCCGACCGGTGCGGTTGGCGTCCACGGTGCCGCCCCAGTCGGCCGAACTGGCCGGACGGGTCGGGTTCGTACAAGGCACCCTCGAAGTGCCGGCCGGGGTGCAAGCCGCCTTGGAGGTTGCCCTCGGCAACGCCGGAGTGCCCACCATCGGCTTGTGGGCCCGGGTTCCCCACTACGTGTCGGCCATGCCGTTCCCCGAGGCCAGCGCGGCGCTGATCGAAGGCATGTGCGCCATCACCGGCATCGTCTTCGACACCTCCTCGTTGCGAGCCGCCGGCGAGGCATCCAGGCAGCAGGTGGACGAGCTCATCTCCGGCAACACCGAGCACACCGCCATGGTCCAACGGCTCGAATCGTCGATCGACTCCGAAGAGGGAGATCCCTTCGGGTTGGCGGACGAAGTACCCACCGGTGACGAGATCGCCGCCGAGCTCGAGCAGTTCCTCAGAGGCGAAGGGTCGTAGTCCCACTCGGGTTCCCCGACCTTACGACCAAGGTCGTCCGGGTCACCGAGGCGCCGGTGTGGTTGCTGTGGTTGTTGGTCAGGTGGGCGGCATAGACCGACAGGGCCACAAACAGCACGATCACCACGATGAGCAGGATGATGAGTTTCGTCCATCGGTTGGATCGGCTATGACGGCCGACCCCGGACATCTGGGCCGGGTCGAGACCCGGCACCAGGGGTAGGTCGTCCGCCGACCCGGAGAGCCGAGACCCGATGGAGCGCGAGGGTCTCCTGGGCTTCGCCGGGGTCGACGCGGTAAAGATCGGAAGCTCGGTCACGATCTTCTTCATCTCGTCGACGGTCGACGCCCCGGCCAGATCACCCAGCCGGGTTTCGTACTCGTAGGCACTGAGCAGCCCACGCTCCATGGCACTGTCGAGGAGGCGACCGTAGGTCTGGCGATCCTCATCGGTGACCTCCGGCTCCGGACCGGTGGGTCGGGAAATCTCCGGGGTGACCGGCGTTATCTCCGGCTCGCCGAGTTCGGGGATCGGAAGTGGGCTCGCGCCGTTGCCGGATTGCACCCCGTCCCCCGCGTCGCCGACCATCTGAGGATTGTCGGCCATCGCCGGGGCCGGCGCAACCACTACGGTGTCGGGCCATGGAAATCGACGGCGGTATCGGCATGGATCCGAGAGGGATCATCGAGGCGGCCAAGCAGGCCGAACTGGTCGGGTATGACGGCTTCTGGGTGCCGGAGACCTCCCACGATCCCTTCCTCCCGCTGGCGTTGGCCGCCGAGCACACCGAACGGATCACCCTCGGGACGGGGATCGCAGTGGCCTTCGCCCGCAACCCGATGAACCTGGCGGTGGTGGCCAACGATCTCCAGACCATGTCCCAGGGCCGGTTCGTTCTCGGGCTGGGCTCGCAAATCAAGCCGCACATCGAGAAGCGGTTCTCGATGCAGTGGTCGCACCCGGCACCCCGCATGCGTGAGTTGATCCTGGCCATGCGGGCGATATGGGCCAGTTGGTCCGATGGGAGCCGACTCGCCTTCCGCGGCGAGTTCTACCGGCACACGCTGATGACCCCGATGTTCGACCCGGGTCCCAATGAATTCGGCAATCCGAAGGTCTTCCTGGCCGCGGTGGGCGAGGTGATGACCGAAGTCGCCGGTGAGGTGGCCGACGGCCTGTTGGCCCATGGCTTCACCACCGAGCGGTATCTCCGAGAAGTTTCCATCCCGGCCTTCGAGCGTGGCCTGGCCCGGGGCGGGAGGAGCCGGGCGGACGTTCAGATCTCCTGCCCGGGAATGGTGGTGACCGGCCCCGACGAAGAGGCGTTCGCGGCCGCCGCCGCCGCGGTCAAGCGACAGCTCGCCTTCTACGGGTCGACTCCCGCCTACCGACCGGTGCTCGAACTCCACGGCTGGGGAGACCTCCAGCCCGAGTTGAACACCCTTTCGAAGCGGGGCCAGTGGGCGGAGATGGCCGACCTGATCGACGATGACGTTCTCAACGCCTTCGCGGTGGTCGGCGAGCTCGACGAGATCCCGGGGAAGATACTGGCTCGCTTCGGCGGCCTGGTCGACCGCTTCAGCTTCTATACCCCGTACCATGTCAACCCCGAGCGCTGGGCCGAGGTGCTGGCCAAGTTCAAGGTGTAGGCGGGCCCTCGAGACCGGCGGGGGTCAGGGGACGATGTTGACCAGTCGCGGCGGGCGGCTGATGACCCGCCGGGGGGCGGCGCCGGCCAGCTGCTCGATCACCTTGGCGGAGGCCAGCGCCAGGCGCGTAGCTTCATCCTCATCGATGCCGGGGTCGACCTCGATGCGGTCCCGCACCTTGCCGTTGACCTGCACGACCAGGGTGACCGTCTCCTCCAGCGCCAAGGCCGGATCCGAAACCGGCCAGGGTTGCACATGGATGTGGTCGCCGTGCCGGCGTTCCCACGCCTCGGCGGTCAGATGCGGGGTCATCGGGGCCAGCAACAGCAACAAGGTGTCCACCGCTTCGGCCACCACGTCGGCGTGCCCATTCCCGCGGGCATAGGGCTGCACGACGTTGACGAACTCCATGCACGCCGCCACCGAGGTGTTGTACGACCATCGCTCGTAGTCATGGTTGACCCGGTCGATCAACCGGTGGGTCGCCCGTCGAATACTGATGTCCTCCGGCGTCAGTTCGCCGCCCCGAAGTGCATGCGGCGCGTCTTCGGCGGGCACGGCCAGGCGCCACACCCGGTCGAGATAGCGACCGCAACCCTCGATGACACTGTCGGTCTGGTCGGTCCAGTCCATGTCGTCGGCCGGAGGCCCGACAAAGAGGTGGAACAGCCGGAGCGCGTCGGCACCCACCGTCTCGAAGTAGGTGGACGGGGAGATCAGGTTCCCTCTCGACTTGGACATCTTCTTCCCGTCCATCCGGATCATGCCCTGGGTGAACAGTTGGTCAAAGGGCTCGCGCAGATCTGGGGGCCCGACGCCGAGGTCGGCCAACGCCTTGGTGTAGAAGCGGGCATAGAGCAGATGGAGGATGGCGTGCTCTATTCCCCCGATGTACTGACGGACCGGCATCCAGTGGCGGGCCATCTCCGGGTCGAACGGCCTCTCGGTGTCCCAGGGGTCGGTGAACCTCAAGAAATACCAGGACGAATCGACGAAGGTATCCATGGTGTCGGTCTCGCGAACCGCCGGGCCCCCGCAGATCGGACAGGTGGTCTCGAGGAATTCCAGGTTGTTGGCCAGGGGGGACTGGCCGGTGGGGAGGAATTCCACGTCGTCGGGGGCCAGCACCGGAAGCTGGTCGTCGGGCACCGGCACGATCCCATGCTCCGGGCAGTAGACGACGGGGATGGGACAACCCCAGAACCGCTGCCGGGAGACCAGCCAGTCGCGTAGACGGTAGTTGACCTTCGCCCGCCCGATCCCCTTCGACTCCAGCCACTCGGTGGCTTCCGCCTTGGCCGTGGGGATGTCGAGCCCGTTCAGCCAATCGCTGTTGATCTTCTCGCCGGGACCGGTGTAGGCCCCTCCCGGTCCCCCATCGGCCCCCCCATGCTCGTCCCAGCCTTCGGGCGGTTGCACGGTGCGAATGTAGGGAAGCCCGTAGGCCTGGGCGAAATCCCAGTCCCGAGCGTCCTCGGCCGGGACAGCCATGATGGCTCCGGTGCCGTAGCCCATCAGCACGTAGTCGGCCACGTAGACCGGCACCGGCTGCCCGGTAAACGGGTTGATCACCGACGAGCCGGTGAAGGCGCCTCGTTTGGCCAGGCCGGCGGTGCCGCTCTCCGACATCCGCTCGACGTCAGAACTGGCCGCGGCCAGGGACCGGACGTCTGCGACCGAAGCCCGGTGCTCGGGGGTGGTGAGCTGGTCGACCAGCGGGTGTTCGGGGGCGACGACCGCATAGGTCATCCCGTAGGAGGTGTCCGGCCGGGTGGTGTACACGGTGAGGGCCAATGGCGGCCGGCCGTCAGATCCGTCCCGGCCCTCCACGACCAGGTCGAACTCCGCCCCTTCCGAGCGGCCGATCCAGTTGCGCTGCATCGTCTTGACCCGTTCGGGCCAGTCGAGGTCGTCGAGGTCGTCCAACAGCTCGTCGGCATACTGGGTGATCCGGAAGAACCACTGCTCCAGGTCGCGCTTGACGACCAGGTCACCGGAGCGCTCACAGGTGCCGTCGGGGAGGACCTGCTCATTGGCCAATACCGTTTGGCAGCCCGGGCACCAGTTGACCTGGGCCTTCTGTCGATAGGCGAGGCCGGCAGCCAGGAGCTTCTTGAAGATGAATTGATTCCACTGGATGTACTCCGGGTCGTGGCTCCGGATCTCCCGCCGCCAGTCGTAGACGGCCCCGAGGGCGAGGATCGACTCCTTCAATTCGGCGATCCGGGCCTCGGTGAAGATCCGGGGATGGGTCCCGGTCTTGATGGCGGCGTTCTCCGCCGGCAGCCCGAACGAATCGAACCCGAACGGGGACAGCACGGAGCACCCGAGCATGGTCCGGTGGCGAACCAGGAGGTCCCCGAAGGTGTAGTTACGCACGTGGCCCATGTGGGCCGGCCCGGAGGGGTACGGGTACATGGTGAGCACGTACCAGGGGGGGCGCGGGTCGTCGTTGTCCACCTCATAGGTGCCTTCGTCGGCCCAGCGGCGCTGCCATTTCTTCTCGATGTCGATGACGTCGTAAGCCCGTGCCATTGCCGATGATCGTACCGGGACCGAAACCCGGATCGGCAACGATGACCCTGGTGGCGGTGCCCGACCGTCGATCGAGGGACACGCATGACCCTCGGGCGCCGGCCATCCAGTCATTCGGTCCCGGCATCACTCGGCCCTGTCCCGCTCGATGACGTCGACCACCTTGTGCTCGGGGCCGCTTCTGGCGGGGGGCTGATAATGTGACACGGCCTTCGGGGGCGTAGCTCAGCTGGTAGAGCGCCTGACTGGCAGTCAGGAGGTTCGAGGGTTCGAGTCCCTTCGCCTCCACCGTAGGAGTCATGACAGAAACCCCTCCTAAGGAGGGGTTTCTGTCATGCGGGGGAGATCGCCCACTCGCGACCCTGAACCGCCGGAGGGTTGCGGTGCCAAGGTACGGTGGCGACCATGGACTGGTCATCGTGGGCAAGCAATCTCGAGGTCGCGCTGGGTCCCGAAGGCGACTTCCCTGCATTCTTCGCTCCGGGTGCCCTTTTCAGCGATCCGGTCAACACCCCGACTTCGGACATCGCCTCGATCGAGGAGATGACCAAGGCGTCATTTCCCGATTGGCGGCAGCAGATCCTGTCCGTCCACGGCGACGATGTCAGTGGCTCCTTCGAGTGGATCGGGCGGGGGACGCTCGGCGGGACGATACCGATCGAGATTCACGGGTGCACCGTGGTCGACGTCGACGGAAGCGGTCTGGTGACACGTTGGCGCGACTATTTCGACCTCAAGGAGATCGAGGGCCAAGTAGGCCGGTCGGCAACCACCTCGGGCTGAACCGACGTCGCGGGTCGCCCGGTTGGGAGTGCGGACCGGGCGAGATCGGGACCCGAGATGGGCTCCAAGACCCCGCCGGTGGGCATGAGACCGGACCGGTAGCATCTCCAGTCGAGGAACATTATCAGCCATGGCAGCCACCCCCTTTTTCGGTGCCATGGAATCCGGCATCATCAATCCTGGAGAGCCCAACCATGGCATTTGGCCGACGCGACAGCAGCGATGGACCGGGGGAACCCACCCCAGATGCAACCGCGACCATCTCGGGAGGATCGTCGATGCCGCAAGCGGCGGCGGCCCGCATCCAGCGTCTGCAACTCCTCGAAGAACAGGACAAGAACGCATTCACCTCTGACCTGTCGGTGAACGAGTACGTATTGATTCACAAGTTGGGCTTTGACCCGCTCGGGTATGTATTGGGGACGTCGATCTACCACGTCGGCCTCCAGTACGGAAGCTGGAAGCAGTCGATGGAGCTCGACATGCTCACCGCGGCCATGTACAACGCCCGGGAGTTGGCGCTCGATCGCATGCGCACCGAGGCTCACGCCTTGAAGGCGGACGGGATTGTCGGAGTACGACTCGAGATCCAACCCCACGCCTGGGGTGCCAGTGAGTTGGAATTCGTGGCCCAGGGCACCGCGGTGCGGGCCAAGGAGCCCAGTGGGAACTACAAGTTGGAGGACGGCGGGCCATTCACCAGTGACCTCTCCGGCCAGGACTTCTACACCCTGGTGAAGGCCGGGCACTTTCCTCGGGCCTTCGTGTTCGGCACCTGCGTGTACCACGTCGCTCACCAGAGCGTCCGGGCCACCATGAAGATGACCGGAAAGAACATGGAGGTCCCTCTCTTCACCGAAGCGGTGTACACCGCCCGTGAGCTGGCGATGACGAGGATGGAGGACGAGAGCGCCCATAGTGGGGCCGACGGCGTGGTCGGGGTGAGGTCGTTCATCCACAACCATGTCTGGGGAGAGCACGCCACCGAGTTTCTGGCCATCGGGACGTCGGTGGTCACCTCGGAGGAGAGCGGGATCGCGGATCCGACCATGACCTTGACGCTCGGCTAACGACTCATGGGCCTGGACCCACCGATCACCGAGATCGCCGATGGCGACACCACCTGGCGCTTCGACAATTCATTCCTGAACTCGAACTGGACCTGCATCTGGGGCCGCGGCTGCCTGGGCATCCTGCCCGAACCCGCGGCGGAGCTGGGCCAGGGCTGTTGCTCGATGGGGGCCGGCATCGACGGCGTGGACGAGGCCCGCCGGATCAGCGCGCTGGCGGCGACACTGGATCCGTCCCGCTTCGAATACCACGCGGCGGCTTCCGAAGGGGGCGTCTTCGGCGACTTCAACCGGGCCAACACCCGGGTGGTCGACGGAGCCTGCATCTTCCTCAACCGACCGGGTTTTGCCGGCGGCTCCGGCTGCGCA
This sequence comes from Acidimicrobiales bacterium, assembly GCA_035948855.1. GTDB lineage: Bacteria > Actinomycetota > Acidimicrobiia > Acidimicrobiales > RAAP-2 > DASZIT01. The sequence goes on from DASZIT010000060.1 coordinate 12,530, forward strand.
TTGCACCTGGCTGCCCTCGACTCCGACGAGTCGCCCATCGACTTCAAGCCATCGGTCTGCTGGCAGCTGCCCATCAAGGTGGATTGGGAAACCCGGAAGGACGGGACCGAAGTGGCCACCGTTCGGGGGTGGACGAGGGGTGACTGGGGCCCGGAGGGCGACACTATGGCCTGGTGTTGCACCGAGGGCACCCGGGCCTACGTCGGCGACCGGCCGGTGATCGACGCGTTGGCCGAAGAGCTGGACGCCATCGTGGGCACCGAGGTGTTCGTCGAGCTTTGTCGGCGCCTCGGGGATGACAAGGAGGGATCGCCATGACGCTCCTCGCTCACGGCGCAGAGACAGCCTCGATGCCCCTCGGATCACCGTCTGCGTCGGAGAGGATCCGGATGGAGGTGAAGTGCTCCGCCTCGAGGATCGGGGCAAGAACCTCTGGCTGATCGCCGCCGATCTCGAAGAGCAGGTGCCCGCCGATTCGGAGCCACGGCCGAGCCTCGGTGACGGCCCGGCGCACGATGGCTAGACCGTCGACTCCGCCGTCGAGGGCGGTGGTGGGTTCGAAGTCGCGCACATCTCGGGGCAGGTACTCGATCTCGTCCGTCGGCACGTAGGGAAGCACCGCCACGATCACGTCGACTGATCCTCTCCAGGATGCCGGCACGCCCTCGAAGAGGTCGCCCTCGGCGACGATGACCCCGTTGCTACGAGCACAGGCGGCGGCGACCGGGTCGCTCTCGGTGCCGAGAACCGATGCGTCCGGACGGCGGTCGAGGAGCACACCGGCGATCGCGCCGCTCCCGGTGGCGAGGTCGATGGCCCGCCCATCCGGGGGGAGCAGCTCCGCCGCCCGTTCCGCCAACGGCTCGGTCTGCCAGCGGGGAACGTAGACGCCAGCGGTAACCGCGATCTGGCATCCGCAGAACCGCGCCGATCCGGTGATCCAGGCCAGCGGCTCACCCGTCGATCGCCGCTCGACGAGCGCAGCCAACGCCTCGTCGTCGCCCTGAGCGCAGGCGGCCAGTTCTTCCGCTTCCTCGTCGGGCGCGATACATCCGGCGGCACGGAGTCTGTCCGTGGCGTCCGAAAGGGCGCTCGTCGATGGCCGGGACATCGCCCGATTGAATCACGGATCGCCCGTAGTTCTCGTCGAGCGGTGGCCGTCTGCTCTGTGGGTCGCGGAACCTTGCCTCACAACCACGCAATGGCACGACCGACCACCGGCGCCCCATCGTCCTGCCGTCCACGCGTAGTCACAAGTCTGGTGAACAACATGTTTGCGATTCAATCGCTGGATGTTGCTCCCTGCCCATGCCCTAAAGGATTCAAGCGGTGGCGTCGATGATGTCTAGGTAGTTGCGACAGAGCGGCGGGCAATCGCCACCGCCTACCGGTCCAGGGAAAGTGACCGGTGCGGTGACACATGTTTCGCACAGTTCGGGTTGATGGTGGGCATCGAATGGCCTTGGGCCTTTCGTCTGCGCGCTCGAGGTTAAACGGGAAGGGACGAATGAAGCCATTCAAGAGTCCGATCGCCTTGGCATTGGTAGTGGCAATCGGCGCCGTCGGGATCGTGTCCGCCGACGCGGCACTGTCGCACAGCGCCCGGGCCGGCGCGGTCACGACCTCCTCGTGTGGCGGGCAGCAAACCTTGGTGGCTGACGGCTCCAACTGGACGTGCAGTTTCGACACCGAGTTCACCGGCACCTCGCTCGACACCAGCCAGTGGACACCGATCACCACTGCGGCCAGTGGCTATACCTCCGGGCTGGTGGCGTGCTTCGTGAACTCCCCGAACAACATCTCGGTCGGCAACGGGTACCTAAGCCTCACCGCCCGCAAGGAAGCCGCCCCGTTCACCTGCACCGACCCCTACGGCAACTTCACCACCCAGTACACCAGCGGCACGGTGAGCACCTACGGCTTGTTCTCCCAGACCTATGGGCGATTCGAGGTGAGCGCCAAGCTCCCGGCGGCGACGGTGGCCGGGCTCCAGTCGTCCCTCTGGCTCGTCCCTCAGAACACCGCTTCGTCGCCGGCCGAAATCGACATCGCGGAGATCTACAGCGTGTACCCGACGCTGGCGATTCCGGCTATCCACTACAACTACGACCCGGCGACCGTGAATGCGGCCACCAATACCAACGTCACCACCAACGATGCCTGCACCATCAACCCCGCCACCTTCAATGACTATGTCGTCGAGTGGACCCCGACTTCCATCACCATGCTCTACAACGGTCACACCTGCCTGGTCGACAACTGGATCCCCTCCTCGCCCCTGGTGAGTCCTCAGCCCTTCAACCAGCCGTTCTTCATCAACCTGACTCAGGCCCTCGGCATCTGGACCAACAACTTCGACCCGGCGACCACGCCGTTGCCGGCCACCAGCGAGATCCAGTATGTACGGGCCTGGAGTCTGGGCGCGGCTTCGTCACCCACCACCACGACTACCCAACCGCCCACCACCACCACCACGACAGCGGTTGCGCCACCCAGACCCACCACCACTTCAACGACAACCACCCAACCGCCGGCCAGGACACCGAAAACGCCTCCCCCGGTGTGCTCGGGCTCGGCCCGTCATCCGACCGGACAGACAACCGCCATCGCCGCCACCCGGACGGCGGGCGGCTGTCCCGGTTACTGGGTCGTGAACGCCGGTGGCAACGTCTCCGCCTTCGGCAATGCTCCTGACTTCGGCGGCCTCAACGGCAGCGTGGCCTCTCCGGTGATCGACATCGTCGCCACCCCGGACGGAAACGGCTACTGGCTGGTCACCGCCAACGGAACCGTCCGGAATTTCGGCGACGCGGTGTCCTACGGTGACATGAGCGGCCATCCGCTCAACGGCCAGATCATCGCCATGGCCACCACTCCAGACGGCGGCGGCTACTGGCTGGTCGGAAGTGACGGCGGCATCTTCACCTTCGGAGACGCCCGGTTCTACGGATCGACCGGCGCCATGCACCTCAACCAACCGGTGGTGGGCGTGGCGTCCACCCCGGACGGCAGTGGCTACTGGCTGGTGGCCCGGGATGGCGGCATCTTCAGCTTCGGCGACGCCCAGTTCCTCGGCTCCATGGGTTCCACCCCACTCAACCAGCCGGTGGTGAGCATGACCACCGACCCCGCCGGTCGCGGCTACCGCATGGTTGCCGCCGACGGCGGCATCTTCAGCTTCGGCGCGCCCTTCTACGGCAGTCTGGGGTCGAATCCGCCGGGCTCACCGATCATCAGCATGGCCCCCTCCACTGACGGCAACGGCTACTACATGCTCAGCTCGGCCGGCGGTATCTACAACTTCGGCGACGCTCCGTTCCTGGGGGCGGCGTCCTAAACCCAGGGGTTCACTCTCCGACGGCCGCGGAACCTGGAGCCACCAGTCCCGCGTCGTAGGCCACGATGACCGCCTGGACCCGGTCCCGAAGTCCGAGTTTGTCGAAGATTCGAGCCACGTGGGTCTTCACCGTGTTCTCGCTGACAAATGCGCTCGAAGCGATCTCGGAGTTGGACAGACCCTTGGCCATCAGGCCGAGGATCTCCCGTTCGCGGGGGGTGAGCCGATCCAAACGCGGGTCGTGCTCCAGAGCCGGATGTCGCTGCGCCCGGCCGGCAAACTCGGCGATCAGCCGACGGGTGATCGCCGGGGCCAAGAGGGCATCGCCGGCGGCTACCACTCGAACCCCTTGCACCAGATCTTCGGGGCGGACGTCCTTCAAGAGAAACCCGGACGCACCGGCTTCGAGCGCCTCGAACACGTACTCATCGAGGTCATAGGTGGTAAGGATGATGATCCGGGGCCCCACCGATCCGGTGCCGCCGCCCTCGCCGGCGCCACAGCCTCCGCCTTCGGTCAATGCCCGGGTCGCGGCGATACCGTCCATCTCCGGCATCCGGATGTCCATCAGCACGACGTCGGGCGCGAGTTGGAGCGCCGCCTCGACCGCGCCGGCCCCGTCGCCCGATTCGCCCACCACCTCGATGTCCTCCTGGGTCTCGAGGATCATCCGAAAGCCCGCACGCACCAGCGCCTGGTCGTCCACCACCAGGACCCGGATGCTCACATCGGCCCTCCCCGGTCGCAGGGGATGTGGGCGCGGACCTCATATCCGCCACCGGGGAGTGGGCCGGCCTGGAGGTCGCCGCCGAACATCGCGACCCGCTCCCGCATCCCGATGATCCCGTGACCACCGCCTGGCTGATGTTGGGTCCCCCCGGAAGCCACTTGCGGGACGTTCGAGCCCGAGTCGGTGACCGACAGATCCAGGCCATCGTCACTGAATCTCATGGCCACCCGAGTCGGTGCCCCGCCACCGTGTTTCAAGACGTTGGTCAGCGCTTCTTGGACGATCCGGTAGGCGGAGAGATTCACCCCTTGAGGCAACGCCTCCGGCACCTGGCCGCTCACTGTCATCTCGACCGGGGTCCCGGCCACCCGTACCTGGTCGATGAGCGAATCGAGTTGGTCCAGTCCGGGCTGCGGGGTGTGATCCGGACGATCTTCCCCCTTCCGGAGCACGCCGAGCGCTCGACGCAGCTCGGCAAGCGCTTGACGGGCGGTGACCTCGATCGATGCCAGCATGTTGTCCGAGGTGGTCTGGGGCTCACCCGATGACGTCGAACTGCTCTCCGCCACCATCCTGGCTGCCCCGGCTTGCACGGCGATGACGCTGACGTGGTGGGCCACCACATCATGGAGCTCGCGAGCGATCCTGGCTCGCTCACCGTCGGCGGCTCGGCGGGTCTCCGCCTCCCGTTCGGTCTCCAGTCGCTCGGCCCGTTCCTCGAGTTGCGCCACGTAGGCGCGACGCACCCGGAGGTTGTCGCCGATGAGCCAGGTGGCGGCGATCAACGCCAACGGCGCCACCAAGGCCTGAAGGCTCAACGCTACGGGTCGGTCTCTGATCAAGGCGGCGGACATCACCCCCAGCCAGGCGACGACGCCGGCCGCGATCGACCATCGGCGGTCGCACAACGAGGAGACCGTGTAGAGGGCGATCAATGCGCCGACAGCAGACACTGGCGAAAGATGCCCGGTTTTCATGTCGGCGAACACCGCGGCCCCGCTGATGATGAAGACCTCTTGGGGATACTGCCGCCGCCAGGTGATCGCCGCCAAGCTGATGACCGACCCGATGACCGGGGCTGGCGAGCCGAGCCAAACACCAAAGCTGCCCAGGAACACCACCAGCAACACCGCTGCCAGCACCCCGTCGACAATGGTCGGGTGACGGTGTACCCAGGCCCCGGGGCCCCAACGCTCTCGCACACTCAAACGGTAGTCAAGGACGGCGCCATCGGCGTCATCATCGAAAACGATCTTGGTGTCACCCGGGAGAACCACGCCGACTCGAGTGGCCGGGGGAATCCCTGGGTCCGGGCGATGTCGGAATCAGCCTCCAGGGTGACGACGGCGGGGCGCGGGTCGGTCAGACTTGCCTCGATGCCCATTCACTCCCCGATGTCCAGGTTCGAAAGCTGGGATCTGGCCCTCCCTATGGGACGCCGGAACGAGCTTGTCGGCTCCACTACCGCCGGAACCGGCAACCGATGAGCACCGCCACCTACCCCGAAGTGCTGGATCGACAGGCCGCCGAGAGCGGCTGGGCAGTGGAGACCCACGGGCTCACCAAGCGATTCGGAGAGAATGTCGCGGTCAACGGGGTGGAGTTGCTGGTGCCTCGGGGGTCGGCGTTCGGCTACCTCGGCCCCAACGGCGCCGGCAAGACCACACTCATCCGGGTTCTTCTGGGGTTGACCCACGCCGATGCCGGCACCATGTCCCTGCTCGGATACCCGGTTCCCAAACAACGCCCGGCGGCACTGGCCCGAGTCGGGGCCATCGTCGACGAGCCCCGGTTCCACGGCCATCTGAGCGGGAGGCAGAACCTCCAGATCCTGGCGGCCGCCCGCGAACCGGCGGCGATGGCCCGTATCGAGCCGTCACTCGAGCGGGTCGGCATCCTCCATCGGGCCGACGACCGGGTGTCGAAGTACTCGATGGGCATGCGCCAGCGCCTGGGGGTCGCCGCCTGCCTGCTCGGGGACCCCGAGCTGCTGATCCTGGACGAGCCGATGAACGGGCTCGACCCGGCCGGCATGCAGGACATGCGGGCCATGATCCTCTCCCTGGTGGCGGAGGGACGCACGGTGGTGCTGTCCTCCCACCTTCTCGACGAGGTCGAGCGGACCTGTGATGCCGTCGCCATCGTCGACCGGGGCAACGTCATCCGGCAGGGACCGATCTCCGAACTGTTGGCGGGGTCGTCGCTCACCGTCGAGATCGAATGCTCAGATCCCGATCGAGCCCGTGCCCTCCTCGACGCCACCACCATCGACGCCCGCCGCGAGGGCGGCCAGAAAGGGCTGACGATCACCCTGCCGGCCGGAACCCCGCACGATGTCGTCGCCGAGATCAACCGGGTTCTGGTAGAGGCGGGGATTTCCGTCTACCGGCTGCAGCCCATCCAAGCCTCGCTGGAATCGTGGTTCCTCCAGGTCACCAGCCGACTCGGGGCCCCGGAGTGACCATCGTACGCGACGCCGGCGCGCCGGCTCCGGTCCCGGTCCCGGTCCTGACCTCGTCGGGCAACTCCCATGACCGGCGCGGATCCTGGATCCCCACCGGCGGCATGATCGCCACCCGGTTCATGGAGCTGCGCAAGCGGCGGGGGCTGATGATCGTCCTCCTGGTGGTCAATATCGGCATTCCCAGTGTCTTCCTCCTCTTCCGCCTACTGGCCCATGCCTTCGCCCCAAATTCTTACGGGCCGGCCGGTGGCTATGACATCTTCACCAACCTGGTGGCCGGAGTGATGTACGTGTTCGGCTTCATCGTGGCCGCCACCCTGGGGTGCACCGCCGGCTCGGTCGACCTCACCGAGGGGATGTTCCGCCACCTGGTGGTGACCGGCCGCTCCCGGCTGGCCCTGTACCTGGCCCGGATCCCCGCCGGGTTGGCCATCATCCTGCCGATGGTGGCGGTGGGCTTCGCCATCGTCTGCACGGTATGCGTCGCCGCCGCCCCCACCAGCATCAGCTACCAGGGTACGAACATCCCCGCCGGCCTATCGCTCACCGGGTTCGAGGCCTGGGCCGGCAACCATCCCGACACCGTCATCTGCAACTTCCCCACCCCCCTCCCGCCCCCGTCGAATGTCAACTGTGGCAACGGACCCGGCTCGGGCCCAGTTGGGATCATCAAAGGGCCCCAGGGGGCGGTGGCCCCGGCGCCGGCCACCCCGGCCGCAATCAGGGCTGAGGCCGTCCAGATCGCCCAGCAGAACTACAACGGCTACAAACAGATCTTCCTGTACCCGTCCAACTCCCTGATGATCAAGGCCGGGTTGTGGATCGAGCTCGAAGCCGGCATCGGGTTCATCGTCGGGCTCGGCCTGGCCTCGCTTCTCGGGCAGAGAACCGTGTCGGTCATCCTGATGATCGTGCTCGAGGTCATCCTCACCCCGCTCCTCTCGAGGCACGTCATCCCCCACTTCTTGAACCTGGAGCGGGCCATGGTCGGCCTGGCCACCGCCCACCTGGAACCGGGCGGGCTGCCGCTGGTGTTCGGAGGCGGGGGTGGAGGAGGACCGGGCGGCGTCAACCCATCCTCGCTGCTGGTCCCCGAAACGACCACGGTGGCCGTGTGCGTGATCATTGGATGGCTGGTGGTCTGGACCGCGCTCGGGGCGTGGCGGATGATGACCCGGGACGCCTGAACGACGGCGCACCCGACCAATCGGGGCGCATCGACGCCCGTATGCTGACCGGCGATGCCCGCCCCGCGCCCACCCCGGAGGCGTCCCCTGACCGCCCATCGTCGGACCTCTCGCCACCTCCATCTCGCCCCCGCCGCTCTGGCCATGGCCGCCGCCCTGCTCGGATCGTTACTGGCCGGCTGCACCTCCGGCCCGTCGGCCTCCAAGATCACCGTGCCCACCACGAGCTCCTCCTCCTCGACGACCACCACCTCGACGGTGCCCCCGACGACCACCACCACCACCGAGCAGCCAGGATGGACTCCGGTCAGCACCGTCAACGGGCACATCGCCGTCGACCAGATAACCGCGCCCCAACCCAACGGGGACACCGTCACCGTGGTCCGGTTCCGGGTCGGCCGGGTGAAGTTCAACCTTCACGTCGGGAGCACCGACCCCCCGACCGGCGGCGCCACCGTCGGTCCGGACGCCGGGGCCGCCATCGGGCCCGATGAGACCCCCCTGTTGTTGGGAGCCTTCAACGGGGGCTTCCTGACCGGGGCCGGGGCCGGGGGCTTCGAACTGAACGGCCAACCGCTCCTGACCATGGTGCCGGGACGGGCCACCTTCCTCATCGATGCCAGCGGTGCTGCCCATGTCGGGACCTGGACCCAGGGGATTCCCGCCGCCGGGGAGGTGTGGACGAGCGCCCGCCAGAATCTGTACCCGCTGGTCAGCGGGGGTCAGCCGAGCGGCCAGATCAACTCCATCGGCTCCTGGGGTGCCACCCTCGGAGGCGGCGCCGCCGTGGCGCGGAGCTCCGTCGGGGAGGATGCCTCCGGCAACATCCTGTACGCGGCCGGAATGAGCGTGCTCCCCACCGACCTGGCCAACGCCCTCATCGCCAACGGGGCGGTGAACGCCATGGAGCTCGACATCAATCCCGAGTGGGTGCAGTTGAGCTATGCCGCCCTTCCCGGGCTGGCCCTCGCCACCGCCATCCCCGGGCAGAACCGCCCGGCCACCCAGTACCAGTCAGGCTGGACCCGCGACTTCATCACCGTGTTGTCCACCGGCTGAACCCACCCGCCCTCGACTCGGGCTGTCGGGCCGACCGGTCGGATCAGCAGGTAGAGGAGTAGGCCGAACTGCCGGGACCGGTCTCCGGATCGTCGGTCTCGCCACCGCTACCCGAACGCAGGATGGCGCCGAGATGGACGACGTACCACTCTCCCCGCCACGAGATCATCGAGGCGATCCCGAAGGAACGGGTCTGCCCGTCGACCGTATAGACGACCCGGGCGTTGGGGAGCTCGAAGTAACCGACGTCGTTGTCGCAGACCCCGGAGTTGATCCAGTGGCCGTAGGCGGAATCCGCGTTCACGCTGACGAACTGGGCGGTGGCGGGATTCGGCCCGAGGAGGGCGTGGGCGGCCGCGATGTCGAGCCCGTAGTCGCTCTGGAGACGATTGGTGAAGTCGCTACTGGCGCTGGCCACCGTCTTCAGCTGCACATAGGCCGGCTCGGGAAAGAAGGCGGGCATCCCGGTGGACAGGCTGTTGGTGACGACTGCGTTCCACAGTGCGGCCATGTTGGCCACGAACAACGGGCTGGTGGTGGTCGGGAAGGTCCCGGTCTGAGGAAGCGAGCCGGGCCCGGTCGTGGTGGTGGTGGCTACCGGCACCGTGCTGGTCGTGCTGGCCGGCGCACGGGTGGTGGACGTCGAATGCCCGCTCAGCGCCCCTCCCCCGGCGGCCGTCGGGCGGGTCGGGCCACCGCCACCCACCAGCGCCCAAGCGCCCACCACGATCAGGGCCAGGACGATAAGTGATGCCGCCAGCCGGCGCCGGCGGATCTGGGCTCGCCGCAGGCGGCGCTGCCGGTGGCGGTGGACCGACGGCAAGTGATCAGAGGTTGGCTTCCAGGTGGGCTCGGGCATGTTTCCGACCGATTGTACGACGGCACCATCGATGAGGCAGACACCTCGACACGCGTACCACCGGGCAGACTCGCAATTGGCCTACGGTCGAAGGCCACCGACCGGAAGGACTTTCGATGACGGCTGCGGACAACAAGCAGGTGGTGAGCTCCTTCTGGAGTGCACTCTACGAACGGGACTGGGACCGCATCGGCGAGTTCTTCACGGCCGACAGCGAGTACACCGACGTCCCGTCGCCTCCGGAGGACGTGGCCAAGGGTCCGGCCGAGATCGTGGCCCGACTCCGCTTGGGACTCGAGCCCATCTCCGCCTACGAGCACGACCTTCGCCTGATGGTTGCCGAGGGCGACGTCGTCGTCACCGAACACGCCGAGACCTGGCATTGGCACACCGGTGAGTCGGTGACGCTGCCGTTCGTGTCCGTCCAGGAGTTCAAGGGACGCGACATCATCCGATGGTGGGACTACTGGGACCTGCAAACCTTGATGAACGCCGCGCCCGGGTGGTGGATCGAGCACATCATGCAGGGATATTGAGACCAGCGGTACGACTCCCGCAACCTGACTCCCGGCGCGCCGGAAGAACCAAAGTTCTGCCGGCGGCGCACCACGCACGAGTGGCGGGACTCTATCGGTGGTGCGCTCGACACCGAATCCGTGGCGGGATGGACTCGATGCCTGTCTCCCAATCTAGTCAGTGGTGTGGGCCAGTTCACGTCGGGCAGCAAATCCCAAATCCGGCCGGCTCGACCCCTGGCGTATCCAGCCGCCGCCCGGCCGACCCGCGGATCCGAAATTGGGGCCGTCCAGCCCCGTGGGGTAGCGTTGCGGGGTTGCTGTCCGGGGCAACTCCCCTCCAACCAGGGGAAAGATCTGATCAACAGGATGACCGCGATTCCGGACGAGGTCCTCCAAACCTGGCATTTTCCTCACCGCCTGACCCTGTGGTCGTCCCTACGCCCACCTGCTCCCAACCAGTTGGCAACCCAAACCCGGCCCTCGCCGGCCGAGCACTCGAAGGAGTCCGAATGACCACCACACAGCAGCAGCCCGACTTCAAGGTTGCGGATCTGGCGCTCGCCGACTTCGGCCGCAAAGAGATCGTGCTCGCCGAGCACGAGATGCCTGGCCTGATGGCCATGCGGTCTGAGTACGCCACCGAGAAGCCCCTCAAGGGCGCCCGGATCACCGGTTCGCTGCACATGACCGTGCAGACCGCGGTGCTCATCGAGACCCTGACCGCGCTGGGCGCCGAGGTGCGCTGGGCCAGCTGCAACATCTTCTCCACCCAGGACCATGCCGCCGCCGCGGTGGCGGTCGGGCCCGAGGGAACGGTGGAGAATCCCAAGGGGGTGCCGGTCTTCGCCTGGAAGGGCGAGAGCCTGGAGGAGTACTGGTGGTGCACCGAACGGGCGTTGGATTGGCCGGGCGACGGTCCGACCATGATCCTCGATGACGGTGGCGATGCCACCCTCCTGGTCCACAAGGGCGTCGAATTCGAGAAGACCGGTGTGGTGCCCGACCCCTCCACCGCCGACAGCGAGGAGTTCGGCGTGGTGTTGAGCGTCCTGACCCGGAGCCTGGCCGAGGATGCCCAGCGTTGGACCACCGTCGCCAACGGAATCAAGGGTGTCTCCGAGGAGACCACCACCGGGGTACACCGGCTGCTGGAGATGGAACGCAGCGGCGAACTGCTCTTCCCCGCCATCAACGTCAACGATGCGGTGACCAAGTCCAAGTTCGACAACAAGTACGGCTGCCGCCACTCGCTGATCGACGGAATCAACCGGGCCACCGACGTGCTCATCGGCGGCAAGGTGGCGGTGGTGTGCGGTTACGGGGACGTCGGCAAGGGCTGTGCCGAGTCTCTGCGTGGCCAAGGTGGACGGGTGATCATCACCGAGATCGACCCGATCTGCGCCCTCCAGGCGGCCATGGACGGCTACCAGGTCGCCACCCTTGAGGACTTCGTCGACACCGCCGACATCTTCGTGACCACCACCGGCAACAAGGACGTCATCAACGCCGACGACATGGCCAAGATGAAGCACCAGGCCATCGTCGGGAACATCGGGCACTTCGACAATGAGATCGATATGGCCGGGTTGATGAAGACCGACGGCATCCAGCGGGAGAACATCAAGCCGCAGGTCGACAAGTGGATCTTTCCCGACGGCCACGCCATCATCGTGTTGTCGGAGGGTCGGCTCCTCAACCTCGGCAACGCCACCGGCCACCCGAGCTTCGTGATGTCCAACTCCTTCACCAACCAGACCATGGCCCAGGTGGAGCTGTTCACCCGTGCCGGCGAGTACGAGAACAAGGTCTACGTGCTGCCTAAGCACCTCGACGAGAAGGTGGCCCGCCTCCATCTCGACGCCCTCGGCGTCAGGCTGACCACCCTCACCGACGAGCAGGCCGACTACATCGGGGTGCCGGTGGGCGGCCCCTACAAGCCGGACACCTACCGCTACTGAGCCGGCTCGCCGTTCGTCGTCCGGTTCAGCTGGGTGCCGGGCGGTCCATGGCGTGCCCCAGGATGGTGTTCACGACGTCGGTCTTGGCGTCGGCGTAGTCCTGCATGGTCGGCCAATTCTGGCTGGAGAGTTGCCGCTTCGTCGATTCGTACAGCTCACGATCGGCGGCGTTCTGGCGCAACCAATCTCGGAATACCAGGTATCGGATGATCTCTTCGGATCCCTGGGTGAAGACATGGACGTGAACGTAGCGCCCTGAGCTCCGAACCATTCGATGTTCATGGAAGTCCGGTTCCCGGACCCGGAGTTCATACCCCACCGCCTCGAGGTCTCCCAGATAGGAGGTCTCGACGGAGGAATCCGCCACCGTGAGGCAGATGTCGACGATCGGCTTGGCCGCCAGCCCGGGGACCGAGGTCGAGCCGACGTGGTCGACGGCCAGAGCCCGCCCGGCCAATGCACCGACAATTTTCTTTCGTTCGATCTCGAACCGTCGGGGCCATTCCGGGTCGTACTCGAAAATCACGACGTCCGCCTTCTCCGGTCCACCGATGAAGACGTCGGCATCCCGTCTGGGCATGGACTCATGGTTGCACGGTTGCCCGGCGGTCGACGACAAGAATCCCACCGGCTGGCGGTGTCCGGCGACGTATCAGGTCAGTCGGCGGATGATGGCCTCGGCCTGGGATCGGTAACCGCCGCCGAACAGCACCGTGTGCACCAGCAGCGGGAACAGCTGGAAGAGCGCGACCCGCTCCTGCCAACCGGCCGGCAGCGACCGGACGTCCAGATACGCCTCCATGGTCCGATCGGGAACCGGACCGAACAGTCCCAACATGGCCAGATCCTCTTCGGGGTAGCCGCCGTGGACCGACGGGTCGATGACCCACGGTTGGCCGTCCGCCCCCCACAGCACGTTTCCCCACCAGAGGTCGCCATGCACCAACGACGGCCCGTCGGGCGGCAACAGGTCGCCGATCCGGCTCGCCAGCCCGGACGCCGGCCGCTCCAACCCGCCGCGGGACGACAGGTCCATGAGCCGCCGGGCGAAATAGCTGGCGCCGTCATCGCACGGCTCCGGGTCGACCGGACAGGCACCCACCCAGCGGGAGCCGCCTCCCCAGATCGACCACGGATGGGAGTGCAGCGCCGCCAGTCGCCGCCCCAGCGCTATCTCGTGTTTGCCCGTCCGTGGGCCCTGGTCGACCCAGGTGGTGACCAACACGTCGGGTTGGGCCAGCACGACTTCAGGCACCGGCGGCGCGCCGGGAACCCGGGCCAGGGCCTGCAACCCGGCCGCCTCGTCGGCAACCCCGGGACCGGTCTTCGCCACCAGCTCCCGGCCTCCGGCCGTCACCCGCCAGATGCCGGTGCCGAGCGGTCGGGGCGGGCCCGGGTCGATGTCGAGGGCGGCGGCCAGCTGTGGGAGCCAGCTGCCGGCGGCGTTTCTCATCACCCTGCCATGGTCGCCATCCGCCGGCAATGGTTCACCTCAGGCGTCGGCCGTCGCTGCCTCCAACAGGTGGGCGAACCGCTCCTTGGCCGCCAGCCGGCGGGTGGGCACATGCTCGGTGGGCACCTCGACCGGCGTGTACAGCTTCAGGGTGTGGCGGGCCACGGTGACCTTGTGGACCTCGTCGGGCCCGTCGTAGATGCGGGCGGCCCGGGCCGCCCGGTACATCGACTCCAGCGGGAGATCGGTCGAGAACCCCAACGACCCGTGGACCTGGATGGCCCGGTCGATCACGTTGTAGAGGACACCGGCGCCGTAGTACTTGATCATGGCGATCTCCACCCGGGCGGCGGAGGCGCCGACCTCGTCCATCTTCCAGGCGGCGTAGAGGGTCATCAGCCGGGCGGCGGTCATCTCCGCCAGCGAGTCGGCCACCCAGTTCTGGATGGTCTGCTTCTCGGCCAGGGTCGACTTGTGGGTGGTGCGGGACACCGCCCGCTCGCACAGCATGTCGAACGCCCGCTTCGACTGTCCGAGCCACCGCATGCAGTGATGGATCCGGCCCGGCCCCAGCCGGTTCTGAGCCAGGAGGAACCCCTCGCCCTCGTTCCCGATCAGGTTGTCGTAGGGAACCCGCACCTCCCGGTAGATGATCTCGGCGTGACCGCCGAACTTCCCGAAGTGCTCCACCGGGTCTTCCATGGTGGGGATGTCCCGCACGATGTCGACCCCGGGAGCGTCGGCCGGCACGATGATCATCGAACACCCGGCGTAGGGGTGGACGTCGGGATTGGTCACCGCCATCACGATGAGGAAGTCGGCCACCGACCCGTTGGAGGTGAACCACTTGTGCCCGTCGATCACCCACTCGTCGCCGTCCCGGACCGCCCGGGTGGAGATCATGGTCGGGTCAGCTCCCGCCCCCGGCTCGGTCATCGAGAAGGCGCTCCGCAGGGTCCCGTCCAGCAGCGGCTCCAGCCACTGCTTGCGGTGGTCCTCCCGCCCGGAGTTCTCGATCCCCACCGCCAGGAGCTCCGCATTCCCGGAGTCGGGGGCGTTGTTGCCGAACACCACCGGTCCGTAGATGGTCTGTCCCAGGATCTCGTGCATCAGGCCCAACCGCAGCTGACCGAACCCGCCGCCGCCCAGTTCGGGTGGGAGATGCGACGCCCACAGCCCCTGGCCCTTTACCTGGTCCTGGAGCGGTTTGATCGCCTCGATCAGGACGTCATGTGGCAGCGAGAGGGTCTCCAGCGGGAAGATCTCCTCCCGCACGAACTCGCGCATCCACGCCAGCTTCGCCTCGAACTCCGGCTCGGTGGAAAAATCCCATGCCACAGCTATCTCCTTGTCGTCTGGCCCGGCCAGAACGTCTCGATCCTTCGGGTGATGGTCATCTGGCGGTGGGTCGTTTTTCGGAAGTCCCACCCGGCCAAGTACCGTTGCCCCATGCCTGGTGAAGCCACTGCCACCCCTATCCGTACCACCGTGACGCTGTCGGCGCCCAACCGGGACCCGGACGTGGCCCTCCACCAGCGCATCGAGATCCATTCGGTCGACGCCCGGGCCCGCCTCCAGTCGGCCGAAACCGCCCTCCTCGACGAGCGGCGCCTGCTCACCACCGACGAGCTGGCCGGCCTGGCCGAGCTCCCCGATCAGTGGGTCACCTCGCTGGCCGCCCTCGCCCACCAGGTCCGCCTGGCCTGGTGTGGCCCCGAGGTCGAAGTCGAGGGGATCCTGTCGGCCAAGACCGGCGGGTGCCCGGAGGACTGCCACTTCTGCTCCCAGTCCTCCCGCTTCGACACCCCGGTGAAGGCCACCCCATTCCTCGACGCCGACGAGGTGTTGGCCGCCGCCGAGGAGACCAAGGCCCTGGGGGCTTCGGAGTTCTGCATCGTGCTCGCCATCCGGGGACCCGACGAGAAGACCCTCGGCCGGATCCTCGAGCTGGTCCCACTGGTGCGGGACCGAACCGGTCTCAACGTCGCGGTGAGCGCCGGCCTCCTCACCGACGACCAGGCCCGGCGGCTGGGCGAGGGCGGCGTCCACCGTTACAACCACAACCTGGAGACTTCCCGGTCCTTCTTCCCCAACGTCGTCACCTCCCACAGCTGGGAGGAGCGGGAAGCCACCTGCCGCCTGGTCCGCGAGCACGGGATGGAACTGTGCTGCGGCGCGCTCATCGGGATGGGCGAGACCGACCGGCAACGGGTGGAGCTGATCGGCCAGCTCCAGGAACTTGACCCCACCGAGGTGCCCCTCAACTTCCTCAACCCCCGCCCCGGCACCCCGCTCGGGGACGCCCAGCCGGTGGCGGCCTGGGAGGCGATCCGGTGGATCGCCCTGTTCCGGTTGGGGCTTCCCGGGGTCATCCTGCGGTACGCCGGCGGCCGAGAAGTCACCCTCCGCGAGCTGCAGGCCATGGGCATGACCTCGGGGATCAACGCCCTCATCGTGGGCAACTACCTGACCACCCTCGGGCGGTCGGCCGACGAGGACCTCCAGATGCTCGCCGACCTGCGGATGCCGGTCGGCGCCCTCACCGGCATCTTGTGAGCGGGTCGGTGGCCACCTCGACCCGGTACTGCACCGGCTGCGGGCGGCCAGAGACCGACTGCTCCGGCTGCGGGCGGGCGCTCGACCCGCCCCGGTTCTGCGCCGCCTGTGGCCGACGGCTCACGGTGCGGGTCTCCCCTGGCGGCTACCGGGCCCGGTGTCGCGACCACGGCGACGTGACCAACGGGTCTACTCCCTAGGCCCGGGATCTCGGTCCCGTCGGGCCCGAACCGATGGGTTCTTGGCCTGGCCGGCGTCTCAATGAGTGGAGTCGGCCGTCCCGGCCGCACGAGTTGGAGGCACAAGATGAAGACAACCGTGGTGCGGTATCAGGCCAAGCCCGAGCGGGCCGACGAGAATCAGCGTTTGATCGAAGCCGTCTTCGCCGATTTGGACGAACGGCAGCCGAATGGCTTCACCTACCGGGTCTTCCGGCTCGAGGACGGGGTCAGCTTCATCCACATGGCGATCGAGCACGACGTCGCCGATCCGGACTCCCTGGCGGAGGTGCCGGCCTTCCGAGCCTTTGTGGCCGACATCGCCGACCGGTGCGACCTCCCCCCGGTTGCGATGGGAGCCACCATCGTCGGTGAGTACCTCTGACCCGCAATGGTCCAGCAGAGGCATCGAGTCGGCCGATGAACCGGCTACTCACCCGACCTGGCACAATGTCGGCCGAGGCCGTTCCCATCCTGGGGGGTCCGGAGATCGAGGGACGGTATGGACGTCGAATCCACCAAGCAGCATCGCGAGGCGATGCTGCGAGAGGCAATGACGAAGGTGAGCCCCGCCGAACTGAAGGCCGCGGTGAACTTGGCGACCCAGGCGGGCACTCGGCCGTCGAAGGCGGTGTACAACGCCATGTTGGCGCTGCGACGCCACCATGACCCGGCTCCCTACCTGGCTCGACCCCAGTACCGACCCACCATTCCCTACGTAGCCGCCGCCCTCTCGGAGGAGTGCCTCACTCGGACCGTCGAAGTGCTCGGTGACAACTCGGAAAACCCGAGCCGGGAACAGTTGCTGGCCGCCCTCGACACCGTCGGATCCGACTTTGCCGATCCGGTCATCGCCGTGATGTTGGCCTGGGTGGCTCAGGACGGGCTGCCTTCCTCCGACCTGTGCGCCGAGCTGCTCGCCACCGATCCAAGATACGGGTTGGCCCCCGAATCCGCCGAGCCCGCCGAAGCGCGGCCGGTCGAAGACGGCGACTCGAGCCCGGAGCCCCCGGCCTGATTCAGCCGGCCGGGACCTTCCAGCCTCGGGCCTCGGCGATCTCCTTGCAGGTCGGGCAGATCCCGAAACGCTTGGGATCGCGACCCGGCACCCAGATTTTCCCGCACAACGCCCGCACGGCGGTGCCGTTCACCATGCCTTCCACCACCGAGGGACCGGCCGAAACATAGTCACCCTCTTCGGGCTTGAACCCTTCGAGGACGATGTGGGCCATGCGCTCGTGATCGCCGTCGAGCTGGGGATCGGACAATCGGGGAGAAAGCGTGGTTCCGGATTCGGACATGCCCCCAGGATCGCGCATCCTGACCGTTCGGGCACGCCGCCCAACCAACGCCATCCCCCTCTCGCCCTCACCAGCAAGGGAGTCAGGAGTAGTTTCGAAGCGCGACGTCAACGTGGTGGAGACGCCAACAGGAGGATGCGGTGATCAATGACCAGCGGGGTGGCCGGTTCCGGGTTTCGTCCGGCCACCGGAGGGCGGCCGTGGCCCTGATCGGAGGCGTCGCCCTGGTCATGGCGTCATGTTCGTCCGGAGGTTCGACGGGCCCGACCACCTCAGGACCAGGAACGACGTCAAGTGTCGCGACTTCGTCGTCGACCCCCGGAACCGGGTCGGGCACCTCGTCGAGCAGTCCCGGGATACAGAACCTGCCGGTCTCCGCCACGGTAAAGAACCAGCTCACCGCGGCCTACGTGGCCTTCAACAAATTCAAGGCCACCGATGTCATCGGAACCGCACCCAGCAGCGTGTACTACGCCTTCGATCCCTCCTCCGGCACCTACTGGGCCATGTCCGGTTTCGTGCCCTCCCAGGAGGCCAGTTATCAGGTCCACGTGAGCATGCAGGATGCCGGGGCCTTCGGTTGGTTCAGCCAGAAATCGGGCGGTAACTGGCAGGCCCGCAACGGAAGCTTCCCGCCGTGGTGTCATGCCGACCAGTTCTTCCCGAGCGGCGTCCTGGCCGTCTGGTCGATCTCCGCTGCCCAGTTGACCTGCTGACGGCCGTAGAGATTGGGTCAGGCGGCGAAGAACGTGCTGCCGATGCTCAGACGGCGGACGTGATCGAGGATCAATGGCCCGAGCTGGCGGAGAGCGTCGAGGTCGTGGTCAACCAGCGGTCCGGTGACCATCGCACTTATCGCCGCCACGACCACCTGGCAGGCGAAACGGTCGGGTTGGTTCTGGGCGCCGAGCAGGTCGCCCACTGCCTCGGCGAATCGATGCTGGAGCGCTGAGCGTCGTTTCATGGCCTCGGGGCCCGCGGCGTAGACCTCGACGAGGAACAGCCGGGCGTAGGCAGGTTGCGAAGCCAGCACCTCGAGATAGGCGTCGAGTGTCCGTTCGAAGCGCTCCAGGGGAGTGCCGGTTCCCCGCTCGCGGACATTGCCAAGTTGACCGAGCAGTCCCTCCCCGACGAGGTCGAAGGCAGCCAAGAAGCAGTCGAGCTTGGAGTCGAAGAGCTGGTAAAAAGTCTCCCGCGATATCCCAGCTCGTTTGAGCACCTCCGCGACCGGGGTGCCGGCATATCCCTTGTCGTGCATGGCCTCGGCCATCGCGATGAGCACTCTGAACCGCTGCGCACTCTGGACCTCATCGCGGGGTAGGCCATGCCGGCCCCGGGGCAATCGCTGTACCGGTGACTCAAGCATGCCCAACCCATGACGGAGCGGAGCTCGGGGCCATGCGAGAAAGCCAATCAGCACTACCAACAGACACGTTCATCGATCTTTGACACCTGTCTCCGGGTCCGATATTTTGCGAACAGTATTGTTCACCGATGATAGCCGGAGCGGCTCCGAGGGTGCCTCGGCATAAGGGGACCGAAGCGTGAAGGGTGCGAGCCAGAGGAAGCGCGGCCTAGGCGGCGTGCTGGGAGCGACGTTGGCCATCATCGTGATGGCGGGTGGCATCGTCGTGGCCGGAGGCCTTGGACCTGCGGTCCCGGCCCAGGCCGCAACACCACCTCCCATGACCTCGCAGAGCCTGTCGTTCACCGCCCCTGACGGGACGGTCTTGCATGCCACCATCGGCGGCTCGGGCACGCTGACCAAGCGTCCGCTCATCGTCGAGGACAGCCCCTACGCCCCGGACATCAGTTCACTGGCGTGGGTCGGACCGGCCTACAACTACATCGAACTCCAGTGGCGTGGCACTGGCCTGAGTGGCGGGAGCCTCGACACCACCGGAGCAGCCGACCAGAGCGACCTCTCGGCCTTCCTGGGTTGGGCGTGTATGCAGCCGTGGAGCAACGGGTCCATCGGCCTCTACGGCTTCTCGGCCAGCGCGATCGTCGTGTACAACGCCATGCACCTGCCACTCCCGTGCGTCAAAACCGCCGCGATGATGGCCGGATCCGTCGACCTGTATCGAAACCTGCTCAGCATCGGCGGAATCCCCAACCTCCTGCCCGGTGCGGTTGTCGAAGCCACCATTGGCTTCGACACACTGGCGAACGGCCTCACCCGGTTGCAACAGGAACCGGGGACCATTCCGGACGCAACCCTGGGATACCTGGTGTCACCACTCCAGGTCTTGACGAATCAAACCGAGGACGCCTTCTGGCAGCAACGTACCTTCCAGGGCGACCTCGACCAGATACCGGTGCTGGCCGACACCAGTTTCTATGATGTCGAAGAAGGCGGCCCGTTTCTCGCCTTCAACGACACCCGGCAGTACGGCAGCCACCTTTTGGTGTGCGGCGCCCATGACGGCTTTCCGGCCGGAACCCCGGGTCCGTTCCCGCAGTACCAGAACTGGTTCGATCACTATCTGCTGGGTCAACCCCTGACCCCGGCCAATCAACCAACGGTCAGTCTGTGCCTATCCAACGGAAGCCGGGAGCAGTTCCTGGCGGACAACCTGACCCGCATGACCGGAACCGGTTGGCCCCTTCCCGGCACCCAATGGACTCGCCTGTATCTGTCCTCCGCGAAGAGCGGCTCGGCCAACTCCCTCAACGACGGGTCCCTCTCCCTGAAGCCCCAAGCTTCCCAAGCCACCCAGTCGTATCCGTTCATTCCTTCGGAAATGACCGAGACCGACGTTCATACGACGGCGGTGATTGCCGGTGACGGTCTCGACCAGGCCGCCCAGCTCTTCCCTTTCCTCACCAATCTCCAGCTCACTGGGCCCACCTCGCTGACCTACACCACTCCCCCACTGCAGCAGGCGATCAACGCCGTCGGCCCGGCCAGTCTCGACGTCTCGGTGTCATCGACGGCACCGGTCACCGATCTCTATGCGGTGATTGCCGATGTGTGGCCCGACGGCACCGCCTACACGGTGGCGACTGGGCAGCTTCGCACCAGTTATCCCAACATCATCAAGCCCTCCTCGCTGGTTGACTCGGAAGGCGACATTGTCGACCCTTACAGTGACTTTTCCACTCAGGACCCGGCGAGCCCCGGGGCGGCCCGCGAGTACCACGTGGAGGTCCTCCCGATCGGGAATCACTTTGCCGCCGGTCACAGAATTCGCCTCTACCTGGTCGGAACGCCCTTCGACCAGCTGCCGTCGGCCCCGGGGTTGAACACCGTCTCGCTGGGTGGCGTGACTGCGTCGCGACTGATGTTCCCGACCGACGGAGGCGCCCCGGCCTTGGGTAACTGAAAGGCGAACTGGTTCACCCGGCCGTCCAGCGGTAGAGGATGTCGGGGGCCGTTTCCTCATTGCCGGATCCATCGGTCCGGTCGAT
The DNA here is from genome assembly GCA_035948855.1 of Acidimicrobiales bacterium. GTDB lineage: Bacteria > Actinomycetota > Acidimicrobiia > Acidimicrobiales > RAAP-2 > DASZIT01. The sequence continues at coordinate 33,581 of DASZIT010000060.1, forward strand.
GATGACGAACCCATGTTGCTCGTAGAAATTTCGGGCCCGATGGTTGGTGGCGAAGGTCCAGAGCTGCAGGCATTCGGGCGAACGCTCCTTGGCCACCGATAGCAGGCGACTTCCGATTCCTTGGCCCAGGTGGTCTGGGTCGACATAGAGCTGGTCGACCCGACCGTCGTCCAGGACCAGCAGTCCGAGCAGCCGCGAGCCAACGTCGACCGCCACCCGCACGTCCCGTGTCGGCAACACGACATCGCCGAACCACCGGCCCACCTCGTCATCGGTGTGCACGGGAGCGGGGATCGCCGGTACCGCCTGCCGGCGAGCCCGTAGCCACAGATCGGTGATCAGTTCAAGGTCCGAAAACATGGCCGCCCGCACGAGCAGAGGCTCGAACTTGTCCACCAAGTGATCACCCCCGATAACCGGGCCGGCGCCGGTTGGACGCCTCTTAGGCGGGGATGCCGCCGTGCGCCGTCCAGTAGCGGTTCAGGTTGCCCTGAACCTTGAATGTCCAGACGAACGACCCGACGATGGGAAGGAAGACCCAGAATCCACTCGCACCGCTGATCGGCTTTACCTGACCTTCCGCGGCGTACATGTTCCCCACCTCGGAGGGCATCAGAAAAATGTTGACGATCCCGAGCAGGATCGCCAGCAGGAGTCCCACCCCTCCGCCGATGCCCTGCCCGGTATGGTCTTTCATCTCCTTGAAGGTTGAATACTGCCAATACAGGCCATAAATCCCCAGAGTGACGATGGAGAGCAGAATCACGATCCCGGGTCTCCGTATCTTTCCAAGCGGCCCACGGGCCACTTGTCCGGTCGTCATTGGTACCGCGGTCATAGAAATCCCCCCTGGTTGCGTGCGGGTGAGGCTACTTCGCTGGGAACCCAAGGACGTGGCTGATCAGGTGGCGCCCCTCCCAGCCCCTACGCTGGATAGATGCCGGAGCGCACCCTCATCCTTGCGTCGGGGTCCCCGGCCCGCCTCCGCCTGCTTCGAGAAGCCGGCTTCGATCCCAAAATGGTGGTGAGCGGAGTAAACGAAGAGGAAGCGGTCGCCGACGACACTGCCGGTCTCACCCGCCTGCTGGCCGAGCGCAAGGCGTCGGCCGTGGCCGACCCCGGCGGGGACGCCATCGTCGTCGGCTGTGACTCGATACTCGAGTTCGACGGTCGTCGGTTCGGCAAGCCGAGCAGCGAGGCCGAAGCCATGGGTTGGCTGCAGTCGATGCGGGGCCGCCAAGGAACCCTGTACACCGGGCACTGCATCATCGACGAACTAACCGGCAACCAGGTCAGCGACGTCGCCGCCACCATGGTGCGATTCGGCGTCACCACCGACGACGAGCTGACCGCCTACCTGGCTACCGGCGAGGCCATGGCCGTGGCCGGTGCCTTCACCCTGGACGGGAGGTCCGCCCCCTTCGTCGACGGCGTCGACGGCGACCCCAGCAACGTGATCGGACTCTCCCTCCCGTTGTTCCGCTCCCTCCTTGCCCGCCTCGACATCCCGATGACCTCGCTGTGGGCCACATGAACAACGGTTGCCCTCCTCTCAAGCTTGGCCCGATCGCCGTCGATCCCCCGGTGGTCCTGGCGCCGATGGCCGGTGTGACCAACGCCGCCTTCCGCCGCCTCTGCCGCACCTACGGCGCGGGTCTCTACGTGAGCGAGATGGTCACCGCCCGGGCCCTGGTGGAGAGCAACGCCAAGACCATGGGCATGGTCACGTTCGGCTCCGACGAGCCGGTGCGGAGCGTCCAGCTCTACGGCGTCGACCCGGTGGTGATGCACGAGGCCGTCCGCCGACTAGTGGACGACATCGGCGTGGATCACATCGATCTCAACTTCGGCTGCCCGGCGGCCAAGGTGACCCGACGGGGAGGGGGCGCCGCCCTTCCCGTCCATCGAACCCTGCTGCGCCACATCATCGCCGCCGCGGTCAAGGGGGCCGGCACCGTCCCGGTCAGCGCCAAGTTCCGGATCGGGGTGGACGACAACCACACCACCTACCTGGAGACGGGCCGGATCGCCGAAGGGGAAGGAGCGGTGGCGGTGGCGCTCCATGCCCGCACCGCCGAACAGCTCTACTCGGGAACCGCCGACTGGACCGCCATCGCGGCATTGAAGGAAGCGGTCACTACCATCCCGGTGCTCGGCAACGGCGACATATGGGAGGCGTCCGACGCCATGGCCATGGTGGCCGCCACCGGATGCGACGGGGTGGTGGTGGGACGGGGGTGCCTGGGCCGCCCGTGGCTGTTCCGGGATCTGGCTGATGCCTTCGCCGGTCGGCCGCTGTCCGCGCCTCCCGACCTGGGGGAGGTGGCGCGGATCATGGCCACCCACGCCTCGTTCCTCTGCGACACCTTCGGCGACGAGCACGGTATCCGGCAATTCCGAAAGCACACCAGCTGGTACCTCACCGGTTTCCCGGTCGGGCCCGAGGTTCGCCGGATGATGGCCACCATTGCCACTCCCGAGGACCTGAGCCGGATTCTCATCGGGCTGGACGACACCGTGCCGTTTCCCCCGGAGGCGTCCCGGATGGCCCGGGGGCACACCAATGGTCCGAGGCCGGTGCACCTTCCTGCCGGCTGGCTCGACACGGTCGACGACCCGACTCCCCCCGAGGGTGGCGAGGAACTCGTCTCGGGGGGCTGAGGCCGCCGGGAGTACCGAACCGGCCCGATGGGTGTGGGACAATAGGCTCCGGGTTGTCACGCTGGGCACGTTCAGGCCAGCCCGTCGCCGCGGAGACTCTGCGATCGACCTACTCACCCGAGCTCCCTGATGATCGTCGGCTCCTCCCTCACTATCGAAATCGGTGACCGCAACCTGCTCCGTGACGCCTCGTTTGTGGTCGGCGCCGGCGAGAAGGTCGGGCTGGTCGGCCGCAACGGCACCGGGAAGTCCACCCTCATCTCGGTCATCGTCAACGAGCCGGGCAAGACCGTCCGTTCCACCGGCAACGCCCGGATCCGGGGCACCTACAGCTTTCTGCCTCAGGCTCCGGTAGCCGGCGGGCTGGGACTCGACCCCAACGGCTTCTCCCACGTGCTGTCGGGTCGGGGGCTCGACGTACTCGACGATGCCCTCAAGAAGGCCCGGGATCAGATGGCCAAGGATCCCAGCACCGAGAACATCGAGCTCTTCTCCGACCTCGAGGAGCAGTTTCGGGAGAACGGCGGCTACGAGGCCGAGGCCATCATGGCCCGGCTGGCCGATGGTCTCGGTCTCCGAGAGGATCTCCTGCTCGAGGACATCGACACCCTCTCGGGCGGACAGCGACGACGGGTCGACCTGATCCGCATCCTGTTCCAGGGTCCCGACACCATGATCCTCGATGAGCCGACCAACCACCTCGACCTCCCGGCCAAGCGCTGGCTGATGGAAGAGCTCGAGACATTCCCGGGCGCCATCCTGGTGGTGTCCCACGACCTGAAGCTGCTCGACCGGTCCATCAACAAGGTCCTCCACCTCTCGGGTGGCCGGCTGCACGAGTTCAAGGGCACCTACTCCTCCTACATGGTGCAGCTCGAGGCCGACCAGACCCAGCGCGAGCGTTCGGCCCAACTCGAAGGCCGGGAGATCAAGCGCCTGTCGACGGTGGCCGACTCCATGCGGGGCAGCACCAACCGGCGGGCCCGCATCGCCAAGTCGATCGACAAGCGGGTGGAACGGTTGGAGTCGTCGAGGACCGAGGTCCATGCCCGGGACAAGAAGTCGGTGTTCCGGCTGCCCACCCCGAAACGATCGGCAGAGGTGCCGCTGCGGGCCAGCCACCTGGTGGTCAGATACGGTTCGGCCACCGTGCTGAAGGACGTCAACTTCCACACCCGCCGGGGGGACCGTGTCGTCATCATCGGGCGCAACGGAGCCGGGAAGTCCAGCCTGCTGCGGTGTCTGGCCGGCGTCCAGAAGCCGACCAAGGGCGAGGTGGAGATTGGGGTGAACGTGTCGCTCGGCTATTTCGCCCAGGAGCACGAACAGGTGGACCTGGGAGTCTCCGTCCTCGACAACATCGACGACACCATCCTCAAATCGGAGACCGAGCGCCGCTCGCTGCTCGGGACGTTCGGGATTCCGGGGAAGGCCGCCTACCAGATGCCGAGCACCCTCTCCGGCGGCGAACGAGCCAAGCTGGGGCTGGCCATGCTGGCCGCGGGACAGGCCAACGTCCTGCTCCTGGACGAGCCCACCAACAACCTCGACCCGTCGTCCATCGAAGCCGTCGGCACCATGTTGAGCAAGTGGGCGGGCACCATCGTGGTGGTGAGCCACGACCGGGCCTTCGTCAACGCGCTGGAGCCGACCCACTGCCTGAAGCTGCCCGACGAGGTATTCACCCACTGGGATGACAAGTACCTCGACCAGGTCGAAATGAAATAATCGGGCGGTGAGGCTCTCGCTCTTCGGCCAACCGGACTCGTCTCCCGACCCCTTGGGTGTCCCGGGAACCGAGCGGTTACTGACCCTGACGGACGGGGTGGTGGCGATTGCCCTCACCCTGCTGGTACTGCAGTTCAAGGTCCCCTCGCTGGCCCCCGGCACGGATCCCAACTCACCGCACGCGCTCTATGTCGCCTTGCATCTCAGCGGGTCACTGGTCAGCTACGTGGTGGCGTTCTACGTCATCGGTCAGTTCTGGCTGGCCCACCATCGGGTGTTCCGGTATATCTCCGGCCACAGCGAGAGCCTGGCCTGGTGGAACTTCGGTTTCCTCTTCACCATCACCCTGTTCCCCTTCACCAGCGCGCTCCTGGGTAGCTACTCCAACAACGCGCTGGCGGTCGTCGCCTTCTCGGTAAACCTGCTGCTGGCCAGTATCTCCACCACACTCGTGCTCGGGGTGGCGAAGCACATGCACATGCTGGTGCCCCAGGCCTCGCTGGCTGTCCTCCGGGGCATCCGGCTCCGGGGCCTCACCTCCGCAGTGGTCATCGCCGCATCCATCGTGGTGGCCTTCTTCTCACCGCGGGACGCGCAGTTCGTGTGGATCCTCTTGATCGGCTCCACCCGGCTGGCCCGGGTGTGGTCGAACAGATCGCCGGTCAGGTCCGACGGGGATGGCGGCGGCGAGGCGATGGCCGGCGGCGCCGGCAGTCCGGGCGAAGTGGCTACGTCGACGCGGCTCGAGCGCGAGCGATGATGTAGATCCGAACCTCCCCCCGTTGATGGAGACGCTCGGATTTGCAGCGCTCGAACACAATCCTCGGGACAACCGAATGCGAGGTCTCTGAGTCGGGGAGCTAGCCCGAGACCCGTTCGTCCAGGCGAACCTCCACGGTATCGCCCTCGGATTTGCCGATTGCCTTCCGGATCTCGGCCTTGATCGGGAGTTTGTGGGTTCCATCACCCATCGCCATGAACGAGCTCTCGAACGGGTGGCCGTCGACGGTGCCCCGGACCTTCACCAGGCCCTTGGTCCCAAAGAACTCGGCCGAACCCGGCATCACCACGTAGGTCCAACCCCCCTTGCTCGGGCTCTTCTCCATAGTGGCCCGAAACTTCTTGTTCACCGGACACCCCGCGATCCCGCCGTCGGTCGGGTCATCGGCTGGAGTCCGAACGCCTAGTTTCCCGGGTAACCCGGAGGGGGTGGGAGGCCCTCGGTCACTTCACGCCGCCCATTGCTGCGCTCCGACCCGTCCGCCTCGCCGGCATCCTTCAGGGCATCAACCAGTACCTGGGCGGCGCCGACCAGGCCGGCCGCCTCGTAGGGAACCACGATCTTGGCGTTGGTCGATGACGCCACCCCCTGGAGGGCGCGCAGCTGCATCACCGCGAGCGTGTTGGGTTTGATGGTCGCGCCGTCGATGGCGGTAAGGGCGGCGGCATCGCCTTCGCCACGGAGCTGGCTGGCTCGTTTCTCCCCGTCGGCCCGCAGCTCAAGCACCTGCTTCTGACCTTCCGCCGACAGGATGGCAGCCTGCTTTTGACCCTCGGCTTCGAGTACGGCGGCCTGCTTCCGGCCCTGGGCGCTATTGACGGCAGCCTGCTGCTCGCCCTCCGACTTCAGGATGGCGGCCCGCTTGTGCTGCTCGGCTTCCTTCTGCTCCGACATCGCCTGCAGGACGTTGACCGGAGGGGTGATGTCGAGGATCTCGATGCGGTTCAGGCGCACTCCCCACTTGAGGGTGGCCTCGGCCATGTGCTCCTGCATCTTGGTGTTGATGTTCTCGCGCTGGGAGAGGGACTCGTCGAGGGTGAGCTCGCCGAAGACGGCCCGGAGCGCGGTCCGGGACATCTGATCGATGGCCAGGTTGAAGTCATTGACTTCGAACAACGCGAGTTTGACGTCGGTCACCTGGCAGAAGATCGTCGCGCTGACCTGCAGCGAGACGTTGTCCCGGGTGATCACCGATTGCTGGTCACCGGTGTGAGGAAACTCTCGGATGTCGACCTTCTCCATCCGGTCGGAAAAGGGCCGCAACAGATGCAACCCCGGCTGCCGGACGACCCGGAACTCCCCGAATCGTTTCACCACTCCCACGCTCCCCTGCTGCACCACCTTCAGGGACGACTTCAGGAAGCCGATGATGAGCGCTACTACCACGATGCCACCGACCACTCCGATGGCGGCCGCTGCGTCTGCTCCAGTCGAACCAATGAGCATGTTGCCTACCTCTCTTGTTACTACTGTTGCACCTCGGCGATCGCCGTGGGTATCGCCCGGCCGCTAGTCGTCCGTGGGGTACACCACGAGCACCCCCCGATCGACGTCCGCGACCACCACGGTGGCCCCTACGTCGATGGTGGTTCCGGGGAAGAGCGAGACCGCGTACCACTCCTCACCACGAGTCTTGACCGCTCCCGGGTGATGTCGCACGCTGACGGGTTTGGTCACCACCGCCGTCTCGCCGATCATTCCCGAGACACCGTTCAACATCGACAACTCCATTTCCGACTCTGAACCCGACTGCGTCAGGCGCCGGAACAACCTCCTGTCCCGACTGGCCTTTTCGTCCGGCGCAAACGAGGATCTGTCCCCTGCCTGGAACTATACGGGTTCCATCTGCGGCTCATCCCACCGGGCAGCCTCAGGGCGCTCGGGAGGTCATTCCTCCCCGTCGAGGACCCGGTTGAAGAACGCGGCGGCCCGGTTCTGGGTATCCCGGGCCTGCTTTTCGATGAATCGCTCGACCACGGGTCCGGCCCCGAAGATCTTGACCTTGGCCTCGAGCGAAAAGTGCTGCTCACAGGTGTCCGGGTGTGAGCCCTCCTGGCTGTCGTCCGGGGTGGAGGCGTCTTCGTCAGCGGCGGAATCGCCGGCCGCAGGGTCGTCCTCGGCAGCCCCATCCTCAGTGGAGGGGCCATTGGTCTCACCCACGATTCGCACGCTAGGCGTGTCGGCGATGGCATCCTCGGCAGCCTTCTCGGTGCCCTCGGTCTCCTTGACCTCGATGGAGCCGCGGATATCGGTCTTGTCGCCCAGCGTGACCGGCGTCAGGGTGAAGGACCAGATGCCGGTCTCGGGATCGAAGGTGCCGTGCTCGGTGGTGACGACCTCGGATCCGAACAGCCTCTTGACCGGACCGGGGGCATCGGGCCGCTGGCCGTAGCGCATGGTCCGTTCGAGCCCGCTGGCGATATCGCCGGTCTGCTCCTCGATCTCCACCGATGTCGACCTGAGCGCCTCGAGATGGAGGCGCCGCGTCATCTCGGGATCGAAGAACAACTCCCAAAACTGCGCCACCGTCCCGTGGATCTCATAGCGCAACTCGAGCTTCATAGCGAGAAGCATTGCACGGGCAGGCCACCGGCGCCCGGAAATCGTGACCGGAGCCGCACCAGGGGTTACTCTCGCCCATGGCTTCCTCGCTGACGACCCCCCTCTCTCCCGGAAACGTGTCACCGGTGACCGCCCGGAAGACCTGGCGCACGGTGGAACCGCTGCACGGGATGATCTACTTCGCTCGTGAGGCCAACCGGTCCTACGCCGACCTGGGCATCCCGGCAACCTCGGGGTACTTCGCCTCCCGGTCGGCTCCCATGGGCGCGGTGCCGGCCGAGGTGGTGATCGCCACCTTCTTCAACTTCCATCCCCGGGTGGTCCGGGCGGCGATTCCCTCGGCGTGGGCCATCTCGACCCCGGAGGCGATGCTCGAGGCGCGGGTCCGCTCCGCCGATGCCGCCCTCCGCCGGATGCTGGGAGATGCAGTCGATAGCCCCGAGATGGCCCGGGCCGCCGAACTCACCCGCGCCGTCGCCGAGCGGGCCGCCGACCATGTTGGCGGGCGCCCGTTGTTCGCCGGGCACGCCCGGTTGCCGTGGCCCGACTCCCCCCACCTGGTGTTGTGGCACGGACAGACCTGTCTCCGGGAGTTCCGGGGGGACGGGCACATCGCCGCGCTGTTGCTGGCGGAGATCTCACCGGTGGAAGCCCTGGTGGTCCATGTGGCCTCCGGTGAGGTGCCGATCGACTTTCTCAAGAGCAGCCGCGGTTGGTCGGACGAGGAGTGGGACGCCGGGGTGGAGAGGGTGCGGTCGCGGGGTTGGCTCGACCGCCAGGCCGACGGGGAGGCCGCCCTGTCGCTGAGCGAGGCGGGCAAGACGATCCGTCAGCGGGTGGAGGACGAGACCGACGTGTTGGCGGTGTTCCCGTACGGGGCCATCGGCGAGGACGGGTGCGCCGAGCTGCGAACCCTGGCCCGTCCCTTCAGCCGCACGGTGGTGGCCGCCGCGGGGTTGGGCGTCGCCTCGACCTAATCGCCCCCCGCTTCCTGATCAACCGGTTGGCCAGCTTGCTACCTTCGTAGCTGCGTGCCCTCGACCGGCACTTTGATAGCACTCCGGACCCGCTGCTGAGTCACCCCTAAGCCGAGTCCGAGTGCCTTATGCAGCCACTTCGGCGGCCACGACGGACACATTGTCGCGACCTCCATGAGTAATGGCCCTATCGATCAGATTGTCGACAAGTGCGGCCAAGTCTCCCCCTCCCGCGATGGCGCTCTCGATCTCCACGCCGGACAACTCGTTGAACAGTCCATCACTACAAATGACGATCCGGTCTCCTTCCTCAACAGCCAGGGTTGTGCGATCGATCTCGACATCGGACGCGACGCCGAGTGCCCGGGTGAGGATCCCGTAGTACGGGTGTTGAGTTGCCTCCTCCTCCCGCAGTTCGCCGCGCTCGATGAGTTCGGCCGTCAGGCTGTGATCCCGGGTCAGCTGGCTCAGCGCACCCTCATGCCATAGATAGGCCCGGCTGTCACCGACATTGACGAGGGCAACATGTCCGCTTCTGAGGAGTCCAGCCGCACAGATTGTGGTGCCCATCCCCTCGAGGCCAGGCTGAGCGACCGCACGGTCCCGAATTGCCCAGTTTGCAGCCCGCACGGCCGCTTCGAGTTCGTCCACCGATTGACCGGTGAAAGCCGCAGGAACAACACCGGCTACGACTTCCGCGGCGATCTCTCCGCCTGGGTGTCCGCCCATTCCGTCGGCGACGAGTGCAAGACGATCACTGAGGACGACGACATCTTCGTTGTTCTCGCGCAGCCGCCCGACGTCTGTACGGCCCGACGTTCGAAGTGTGGTCATGAGTCCCTCCTTGGAATCTGGGTTGGCACATGGAAACAATGGGTCCTCGCCTGCTGCGAGGAGACGGCGTGCCAGGATGAGGGCTCCCTGGCGGTGGTTCGTATCGGTTTCGAGCTGTCTCGCCCAGACTTCGAGCTGTCCCTGGGATGGCTGACGCTTGAATGCGCGGATGTCGGCGAGTGGCACGCCGGCCTGACGCAGCGCATCAATCAGCTGGGCGTCAGCCAGTTGACCTGGCGAGTAGTAGCGATACCCCGATCCCGGGTCCACCGCTGCCGGGGCGAGGAGGCCCTCGGCCGCATACGTCCTTAGCCGTTTGGCCGAGAGGCCAGAGCGGTCCGAGAACTCTCCAATAGCCATGAGATCGTCCACAAAATGAAGCTTGGACCCTGCCCCATGGTGAGAGTCAAGTGGGATGATCGGGAACCGCCGAGATGCTCACAAAACCGGGTTAGCGGCGCGGTTATCGAACTTGGCTAAACGGCACATGTGGGGGCAGCCTTGCCGGCTGCCATTGCTCGGTTCTGCGACAATGGGAAAGTGCCCGAGCATTCCTACAGAGGCGGCATGAGCATGGCGGTCTCGGGGCACCGGTTCAGGCGGTTCAACTCATCAATGCCCTTCGCAACGTTCCGATTCTCGGAGTCAGGCGTATGGCTAGGTAGTAAGTTTCCCATTTCCGTTCAGCGCGACCTCCGATCCGTGTCCTACGACAAGTACGAGATCAGGCAAGTATTTCGGGCACCTGGGTGGTTCTCGCCTGGCGTCGGACTCGATACCGTAGACGGCAGGACCCATTATTTTTGGACCTTCCGACGTAGGAGAATCCTCGGTGAACTAGGCGAAGCTGGTTACACCGTCGGTGCGGACAGGCATCCCTACGGAGTGTTCATTGAGACATTCCCCCTGTTTGGGAAGAGAGGAAGGTAGTTCAACGGGGGTGTCCCCAAACGCCTGTGTCAGGAGCAGTACGGCACCCTGGGAATGCCCTTCGGCTCGCCCTGCCCGGCGCGTTATGAGCCACCGGCCCAAGCGCAGATCGCCGATTCAGTGCGACAAGTCGGCGAGCGTGGGGTTGTCGTTCTCGGCGCGCTGTCCGACACGGAGGACGCTCAGGTAGCGGCGCTGTGCTCGATCGCCCATCCGGGTGCGAATGTGCTCGGCGATCGCGTCGAGCAGTGGCTCCCGGATGTTGCTGTCGAGCTTCCGATATGGCGACATCGAACGGAGGAGATCGGCAAAACCCTTCCCGTCGAACCACTGGACAGTCGGGTACCACCGAACGACGGTTGGGCCGAACAAGTCGCCGGGGTCGCTGACCAGTCCCCAACCCTCGTCCGTTGCGCGCACCTCCTCTTCAAGTGGCGGATGGCCCCAGTCAGCGTTGCCGGAGGAATAGCGTTCGTGAAGATCGGCGGTTTCGGCGTACACTTCCGGCTCGCCAGACCGGCGAAACACGACATTGCCAATCAGCGCCATCCATCCTCCGGGCTTGAGCAGATCATGAGCTTTGGGCCAGCCAGTCGCCGGGTCGACCCAGTGCCACGCAGAAGCGGCCACGAGTACGTCGAAGCGTCGACCGCGGTCGTCCCATTCCTCGAACGCCGATGTCTCGACCTTGACGTTGCTGAAAGTGGCGAGCCGCTGTCGAGCGAGGGCAGCCATGCCGGCGCCGGGCTCGACGGCGGTTACCGCACATCCGAGCGCGGCCAGCGAGCGGGTCGCCTGGCCAGTCCCGCATCCCACATCGAGCACCAAGGACCGTTCGTTCATGCCGGTAATGGCGACCAGGTCGGCGAACAGCTCGTCGGGGTACGTCGGTCGTACGCGGTCATAGAGCTCGGGGACCTCGTTGAACACCCGGCCAACGTCACGTCGATCCGGGGTTGCCATCGCACCATCCTGCCGCAACTGTCCCGACACGCCAGGCCACCCTCACTAGGTCCGGCGACCCAATGATTCGCTAGCCACTGTCCCCTAACGCCGGGTAGGTGGGACACGACCTCGCCTCGGCTCCGTCACCCTTCCGATCCGTAGCCACTTCGAGATTGAGAACGGCCTGCATCTGGTCCTGGCGCGACTCCGCCTACTGGTGGAGGAGGACGAAGTCACCGAGGCTCGACTCCTGGCCGGGGATCGTGAAGATCTCGACGTCGCTGTTCGACGCCAGCCACTCGAGATTGCGTTGGTGGATCTCGTCGAGCTCCGCGAACCGGTCGAGAACCACCACCACCGGAACCGCCCTGCCGTCCACCCGGGTGCCGGGGACCGTCTCCAATTCCGCCACCGCCGGAAGCAGGGCGTCCAAGGACAGTCGCACCGAGTTGATCGTCCCCAATCCGGCATCGGCCACCAGCACGACCAGGTCGGGCCGTAGAGCGCGCACCAAGTCGATGGCGTCGCCGTCCGAGGCCTGGGGGGAGCGCACTCCGCCCGCCGTCTCCACCAGCCCGAGATCGACCCGGCGTTCGGGCCAGGCCAGCTCCTCGACCAGGTCGGCGACAGTGAACGGCGGAAGGCCCAGGGCCTCGGCCGCCATCGGCGGGGCCATGGCTCGCGGATAGGAACGGTGGGGACGACAGACGTCTCCAGGCGCCTCGCCCGACGCCGCCGCCAGCACCTGGGCATCGGTCGGACCACCGAGGGAGGCTCCCCGGCTGTCGACGTCGAACGACTGGGCCGGCTTCCGAGCGGCGACCTGCAGGCTCCGGGAGCGCAACTCGTGGAGCAGCTGGGTGCACACCCAGGTCTTGCCCACCTCGGTCCCGGTCCCGCACACCAGGACGACCTGGTCAGGACGCAACGACGCTCCCGATCACGTTCCGGGGCGAGCCCGATGGACCCGGCTCGCCCTCGGCGTCGAGGGCGGCCAGCTCGGCAATCAACCGATCGACCTGCTCATCGGTGTGGATCGCCGAGAGGGTGACCCGCAAGCGTGATGTCCCGGTCGGGACGGTCGGGGGTCTGATGGCCGGGACCCACAGACCGTGGGCCAGCAGGCGATCGGAAGCCGCCACCGCCCGGGCCTCGTCGCCGATGACCACCGGGACGATTGGCGATAACTGCCCGGCTCGAGCACCGACGGGTCCGATCGAGTCCGACACCCGGCTCACCAGTTCGGTGAGCCGGCGGCGCAAGGCGGCGCCCTCAGCGGACCGCACGATACCCACCGCCGCCAGCGCCGCGGCGGCATTGGCCGGGGACGGCGCGGTGGTGAAGATGTACGGCCGGGCCCGGTTGACCAGCAGCTCCACGAAGCGGCCGGGTCCCGCCACAAAACCGCCCAACGAGCCGAGCATCTTGGACAGGGTGCCCACCCGGAGGACGTCGACGCCCGGCCCGCCGACGGCACCATCCCCGCCCACCGTCGGCAGCTCGGGCCCGAGGACGGCATGCGCCTCGTCGAGAATCAGCAGGGCACCGAAACGGCGGGAGACGTCGAGCAGGCCGGCCAGGTCGGCGGCGTCACCGTCCATGGAGAAGATGGTGTCGGACACGATGATCGGCCGTCCGGTCGCAGCCGCCACCAGCTCCTGAAGGTGATCGAGGTCGTTGTGGCGATAGACGGCCACCTCGGCTCGGGCGGCCCGGCAGCCGTCGATGATCGAGGCGTGATTCAGCTCATCGGAGAACACCGCCGTCCCGTTTGCGGCGAACACCGACAGCACCGAGAGATTGGCGGCGAATCCGGTCGGGAAGACGATGGCCCGGTCGCACCCCTTCCACTCGGCCAGGGTCTCCTCCAGCTCGGCATGGATCGGCCGCGAGCCGGTCACCAGCCTCGATGCTCCCGATCCCGCCCCCCAGCGATCGAGGGCCTGGTGGGCGGCGGCGATCACCGCCGGATGGCAGGACAGGCCGAGGTAGTCGTTGGAAGCGAAGGAGACGATCTCCCCTTCGGGATCGTTCAGCCGGCCCACCGGTCCCCGGGCGTCGAAGGTCCGGGGCCGTCGCCACTGATGGGCGGCCTCCACCGTCCGGCACGACGCCTCTACCCACTCCGACCAGGCCGACGGTCCGCTCACCGCCGGTCTTCCTCCCCCACCGAGACGATCGAGGCGGCCAACACCTCGATCACCTGGTCGACCTCCTCGATGGTGGTGGTCAGAGGCACCATTAGCACCACGACGTCGCCCAATGGCCGGAGCAGGATGCCCAGCTCGGTCGACGCCGCACACACCCGCCGGCCCCAACGCTCGCCGCCGTCGGGCGGATCGAGCTCCACCCCCACCATCAGCCCGCGCTGACGGACGGCCCCGACGCCGGGAAGTCCGGTGACCTCGTCGCCCAGCCTTGTAGCCAGGTGTTCCGCCACCGCGACCACATTGGCCAGCACATCCCACTCGTCGAAGAGCTGGAGATGCCGCTGCGCCACCGCGCAGGCCAGCGCATTCCCGCCGTAGGAGTGGCCGTGGTAGAAGGTCTTCTCGCCGAGGTCGGCGCCCTCGAAGGCGGCGAACACCTCGCCGGAGGCCACCGTCGCCGACAGTGGGAGGTAGCCGCCGGTGATCCCCTTGCCCAGGCACAACAGGTCGGGACGGAACTCGGGCCCCGCCCACTCGGAGGCGAACAGCTTGCCGGTCCGACCGAATCCGGTCGCCACCTCGTCGCAGATCAACAGCACCCCGTGCTGCCGGCAGGCGGCTCCCAACGTGGCCAGGTCGCCGGGTTCGGCCACCAGCATGCCGGCGGCCCCCTGCACCAGCGGTTCGATGATGACGGCGGCCAACTCGTCGGCGTGGGCACCCACGCAGGCCACCGCCTTGTCCACCCAGTCGGGCGAGGCGTAACCCGGGGTCCGGATGACCGGGAACCGGAGCGGGTCGAACAGGTCGGTCCCGAAGCCACCATCGCCGAGCGACAGGGCCCCGACGGTGTCGCCGTGATAGGCGTCGCCGAGGGCCAGGAACCGGGTGTGGCCGGATTCGCCCCGGTTCACCCAATACTGGAAGGCGATCTTGGCCGCCTGTTCGACGGCCACCGCGCCATCCGAGGCGAACAGCACGTGGGCGTCGTCGACGGGCACCACCGCAGCCAGCGCCTCGGCGAACTCCACCACCGTCCGGTTGCCGTTCCCGAGGAGGGTGGTATGGGCCACCCGGTCGAGCTGGGCGACCAGGGCAGCATCCAGCTCGGGGACGTGGTGCCCGAGGGTCATGACCCACAGCGAGGAGATGGCATCGAAATAGCGCCGTCCATCGACGTCGATCAGCTCACGCCCTTCGGCCCGCTCCACGGTGATCGGGGAATTGCCCTCGTAGGCAGCCATTTGGGTGAAGCCGTGCCAGACCACCCCGGCATCCCGGGTTGCCCACTGCTCGGCATCGGAGGGCTGGGGTCGGGGGGTCGGCGGCCTGGGCATCGGCGAGAGTCTTATGCAGCCTGGGAGACAGGTCGAACCGGAGCCCGGGAGGAGCCCCAAACCGGCCCGGTAGAATGCCCACCATGGATCGCATCGGCCTGGTTGACACCATGTTCGCCCGTTTCGACATGGGCGCCGAGGCCGCCAGCGAGCTGGCGTCCTGCCCGGGCTACGGCGAGACCTTCGAGATCATCCGGCGGACGGTGCCCGGGTTCAAGGATCTGGGCGTCGAGTGCAAGCGGCTGATCGAGAACGAGAAGTGCGGGATCGTGGTGGCCATGGGCATGCCCGGGAAGGCGGCCGTCGACCAGGTCTGCGCCCACGAGGCGGCCCAGGGGATCATGATGGCCCAGCTGCTGACCTCGACCCACATTCTCGAAGTCTTCGTCCACGAGAACGAGGAGGAGGACCCGGCCAAGCTGGCCCAGGTGTGCATCAACCGGGCCCGGAGCCACGCCCGGAATGCCTACTGGATGTTGTACGAGCCCGAGCAGCTGGCCCGGCGGGCCGGCCAGGGGGTGCGGCAGGGCTACGAGGACGCCGGCCCCATCGCCACGGATCGGGCCAACTCCATCTAGGAGGGGCGCCCTAAGCGGCAGGATCGTGCGGGAGGCCGAGGGTCCGCTCGCCGATGATGTTCCGCTGCACCTCGGAGGTGCCACCGCCGATGGTCAGCGCCGGGGCGAACATGAACCCGAAGGTGTAGATGGCATCGGCTCCGACCCCGACCAGCATCCCCGATGACCCGGTGAGGTCGCAGGCCAGGTCCATCACGTGCTGGCCGTGCTCATCGGCCAGCGCCTTGCGCACCGAGGCCTCGGGTCCGGGGTCGGACCCCGACACCGCCGCCGACACCATGCGCAGGCGGAGCAGGCGCAGGATCTCGCCCTCGGACCAGACCTGCGCCAACCGCTGCCGGAAGAGCGGGTCGGAGCTACCGCCCGACCGCTTCACCTGCTCGATCAGGTCCTCGGCGGTCGGGCCCATCCCCCACAGCGAGCCGGCGCCCGACAGCGACACCCGCTCGTTCCCGAGGGTGACCTTGGCCAGTCGCCAGCCGTCCCCTTCGCGGCCGACCAAGTTCGCCGCCGGGATCCTCACGTCATCGAAGAACACCTCGTTGAAGGTGTGAGTGCCGGTCATGTCCACCAGCGGCCGGACGGTGATACCGGGAGCGTCCATCGGGCAGATGAAGTACGAGATGCCCTGATGCATGGGCGCGTCCTGGTCGGTCCGGGCCAGCAGGATCCCGAACTTGGCCACGTGGGCATAAGAGGTCCATACCTTCTGGCCGTTCACCACCCATTCGTCGCCGTCCTGTTCGGCCCGGGTGGTGAGGGAGGCCAGGTCGGATCCGGCGCCCGGCTCGCTGAACAGCTGGCACCAGATCTCGTCGGCCGACAGCATCGGTCCCAGGTAGCGCTGCTTCTGCTCCTCGGATCCGGCCCGGATGATGGTCGGGCCCGCCCAGCCGATCCCGATGGTGTTGGTCGGACGCTTGACCCCGGCCCGCTTCAGCTCGTCGTCCACGATCAACTGGGTCTCCGGGTCGGCGCCCATCCCCCAGGGCTCGGGCCAGTGCGGGGCCACGTAGCCGGCCTCGGCCAGCTCCCGGGCGGAGGGCTTGGGATGTTCGGCCAACCACGACCGCACCGAGATCCGGCGGACGTCGCCATCAGGGGGAAGGGCAAAGTCCACGGCCGCCAGCGTAGGCTGCTCCGGTTCGGCCGAGACAATCGGCCACCGGTGACAAGGGGTGCCCAGGCATGACCAAGTGGAATTTCGCAGACGTGTGGGAAACGGTGGCAGAGACCCTGCCCGAGGCTCCCGCCCTGACCCAGGGGAGCCGCACCCAGTCGTGGAAGGACACCGACCGCCGGGCGGACAACGTGGCGCGGTGGCTCCTGGGCGCCGGGGTGGCCAAGCAGGACAAGGTCGCCCTCTATCTCTACAACTGCCCCGAGTACCTGGAGGCGACCTTCGCCATCTTCAAGGTCGGGCTGGTGCCGATCAACACCAACTACCGGTATGCCGACAACGAGCTCGCCTACCTCTGGGAGAACGCCGACGCGGTGGCGGTGGTCTTCCATGGGGTGTTCACCGAGCGGATCGAGGGCGTCCGCGACCGGGTCCCGGGCATCCGGAGCTGGCTGTGGGTGGACGACGGGACCTCCCCCTGCCCCTCCTGGGCGGTGGCCTACGACAGCGTCGCCGCCGACGACGCCTCTGGCGATGGTGCCGGCGACGCCGGCGAGCGGACCCGGGCCCCCTGGGGACGGAGCCCCGACGATCTCAACCTGCTCTACACCGGCGGCACCACCGGGATGCCCAAGGGGGTGATGTGGCGGCAGGACGATCTGTTCGCGCTGCTCAACGGTTCAGGATTCCGGCAGTACGGCGAGGAGGCCGGCGTCGAGGGAGTCCGGCAGTCCCTGTCGGAGCAGGGACCGGGGATGACCCTGCTGCCGGCCTGTCCCCTGATGCACGGGACCGGCGGGTTCACCGCCCTCGAGTGCCTGAGCGAGGGAGGCCGGGTCGTGCTCCTCGCCTCCCGGCAGTTCGACGCCATCGAACTCCTGGACACCGTCGAGCGGGAGAAGGTCAACGGCCTGATCATCGTGGGCGACGCCTTCGCCAAACCGATTCTGGCGGCGCTGGAGGCCGATCCCGACCGATGGGACCTGACCAGCCTGATGGGGATCATCTCCTCGGGGGTGATGTGGAGCGAGGAGACCAAGCAGGGGCTGCTCCGGCACCATCCGAACATGCTGCTGGTGGATGCGTTCTCCTCGTCGGAGGCCTTGGGCATGGGCAGCTCGGTCTCGTCGGGGGCATCGGCGGCCCACACTGCCCAGTTCACCCTGGGGCCCTTCGTCCGGGTCCTCGACCCCGACGGCCACGACGTGGTGCCGGGTTCGGACCAGCCCGGCGTGTTGGCGCTGGGTGGGCGCATACCCCTCGGCTACTACAAGGACGAGGCCAAGACCGCAGCCACCTTCCGGACCATCGACGGAGCGCGCTACTCGATTCCCGGTGACTACGCCGAGGTACGCGAGGACGGCAGCATCCACCTGTTGGGACGGGGCTCGGTGGTGATCAACACCGGCGGTGAAAAGGTGTTTCCCGAAGAGGTCGAGGAGGCCATCAAGACCGTCGACCGGGTCCATGACGCGGTGGCGGTCGGGATCCCCAACGAACGGTTCGGCGAGGAGATCATCGCCGCGGTGGAGCTGGCCCCCGGCACTCCCGAGGGATCGGTCAGCGAGGAGGCCATCATCGAGCACGTGAAGGGGCAGCTGGCCTCCTACAAGGCCCCGCGCCGGGTCCGGTTCGTGGCCACCATCGGTCGCTCGCCGTCGGGCAAGGTCGACTACGCCAGGATCCGGGCCGAAACTGCGGCGTGGGTGGGCGTTGAACTCTGAGCCGGATCCGGAGTCTTCCGGAACTCCTGAGAAGGACGGCTCCCCGGTCAAGCGGACGGGACGGTTCGGCCGATCGGCGGCCTCGGCCCAGTTGGTAGGCCGGCTGGGCGCCTCCCGGATGACCGGCAAGATCCGGACCCGTCTCACCCCGGCCGATCGTCGCGAGGAGCGGGCGGCGGCGATGGAGCTGCGCACCGCCGAACAGGTGGCCGAGTCCCTGGGGGACATGAAGGGGGCCCTGATGAAGCTGGGCCAGATCGCCAGCTTCCTCGACGAGGGCCTGCCCGAGCCCTACCGGGTGGCCCTGGCCCAGTTGCAGTCCGACGCGCCGGCGATGGCACCGGCGCTAGCCGCCGGCGTCGTCGAAGCGGAGCTGGGCCGGCCTCCGAACAAGATCTTTCGGGAATGGGAGCCGGTGCCCCTGGCCGCGGCGTCCATCGGCCAGGTCCACCGGGCGGTGACCACCGACGGCCGGGAAGTGGCGGTCAAGGTCCAGTACCCGGGAGTGGCCGCCGCCATCGAGGCCGACCTGGCCAACACCGAGATGCTGGCCCGGCTGCTGCCGATGATGTTCCCGGCCCTGGATGCCAAGGTACTGGCCACCGAGCTGCGGGACCGGCTGACCGAGGAGCTCGACTACGTCCACGAAGCCGCCAACCAACGGCAATTCTGCGACATCTACCGCGGCCATCCCTTCATCCACATTCCCGAGGTGGTCGACGAGCTCTCCACCCCGATGGTCCTCACCACCGAACTGGCCACCGGGGCGAGGTTCGCGGAGGTCGAGCAATGGTCGGCCCACGAGCGGGACCTGGCCGGCGAGACCCTGTTCCGGTTCGTGTTCCGGGGCATCAACCGGTTGGGGGTGTTCAATGGTGACCCCCATCCGGGGAACTACCTGTTCCGACCGGGAGGCCAGGTCACCTTCCTCGACTTCGGCCTGGTGAAGGAATTCGCACCGGAGGAGACGGCCGTATTCCACCGGCTGATCGAGACCCTGGTGCTGCAGGGGGATCCGGAGGGCTACCGCCGGACCCTGGAGTCAGTCGGGCTCCTGCGTCCGGACCCGTCACTGTCGACCGAGGAGGTGGCCGCCTACTTCAGCCACTTCTACGACCTCGTGATGGTCCGGGGCCGGCGCACCGTCGAGCACGAGTACGCCTCGGAGACGGTGCGGAGAGTGTTCAACTCCAAGAGCCCGGTGGCCAAGGCGGTCAGCCTGCCGTCCATGTTCGTGATCGTGCAACGGATCAACCTCGGGCTCTATGCCCTCTTGGCCCGGTTGGGGGCGACCGCCGACTGGCGGGGCATCGCCGAGGAGCTGTGGCCGATGGTCGACGGCCCGCCCACCACCCCGTTGGGCGAGGCCGAAGCCGAGTGGCTCAGCCGGACCCGCTAACTCTGCTGGTGGTCAGGCACCGATCGGCGCCGAGCGATAACGTCAGCTGACCATTGCTACCCAGGTGTTTCGGCACGAGATCGGCGGGCAAGACATGACACTCAAAGTCGTAGGGGCCGGGGTCGGACGGACAGCCACCAACTCGCTGAAGCTCGCCCTGGAACAGCTGCTCGGTGAGCCGTGTCACCACATGTTCGAGATCTTCGCCTATCCGGCTCAGATACCCGGATGGACAGATGCCATCGAGGGCCGACCGGTCGACTGGTCGAGCCTGCTCACCGGCTATGGGGCGTTGGTCGATTGGCCGGGGGCGTCATTCTGGCCCGAGCTCACCGCGGCAAATCCAGACGCCCTGGTGTTGCTGTCCGTTCGCGACCCCGAGTCGTGGTACCGGAGCGCATCCAACACCATCTTCCAGACGTTCGACAATGCCCCGCCCGAGGTTCGCCCCTGGCTCGAAGCGGTGCGAACCCTGTTACGTGACCGCTTCAGCGATCAACTCGACAACCCCACGGCCATGATGGACGCGTTCGATCGCCACAACGACGCGGTCCGCCAGGCGATTCCGTCAGAGCGACTGTTGGAATGGTCCCCGGCCGACGGCTGGGAGCCGATCTGCGAACGCCTGGGCCTCGAGGTGCCTAACGACCCGTTCCCGAGGACGAACGACACCAACCAGTGGCGGGCTGATCTCGGGATGCCCCCTCTCCCCTAGCGACACCCCACCCGGAGACGGCTCAAGCGCGACAACTCGAGAGGTACTCGGCTCCGGCCACGGACACCGAAACGAACGGGCCGTGTCCGGGCGCGTGATGACGCTCGACCAGACCCCGGGTGTTGGCCTCTTCCCAAACGGGAAATCGAGGGCACGACGTCCGCCAGGCTTCGAGCACCTCGGAATAGGGGCGCGGGGTGGGCCCCAGCCATTCCAAGAGATCGAGGATCAGGTTGTCGAGGTTGTCGGTCATCGGCTCATGGCGAATCGAACGGGGCGACGACAATCTTGAGAAGCCTCGCCAAGCCGGATCTCTGCTCGGGGTCGAGGCCACCGAGCAGGGCGTCCTCTCTGACGACGAGATCCTTGAGCGCGTCGTCGACTCTCTTTCGGCCATCCGCGGTGAGCTGGACGCGAACCGACCGAGCATCTCTCGAGTCGGGTCGACGGCGGACAAGCCCTCGCTGTTCAAGATGATTCAGTCGGTTGGTCATCGTTCCCGAAGTAACCAGGGTCTGGGCGAGGAGCTGCCCGGGTGACAGGTCGTGGGGCGGACCGGCTCGACGGAGGGCGGAGAGCACGTCGAAGGTCCAGGTTTCGAGGTCATGGCGGGCGAAGACCGCGGATCGCTGACGTTCGAGGTGGTGGGCCAGCCGGGTGACGCGGGACAGGACCTCGAGCGGCGACACATCGACGCCTGGGAGCGCCCGTCGCCATCCGGCCACCAAGTGCTCGACTTCGTCTTCCATCGGGTGTCCTCAGTTCTCGCCGCAAATATACCTTGACATCAAGAGATATGGGAAGATACTATCTTCATATCAAGAGATAGGGGGCCGATCCGTGCCGCAAGATGATCGAGGTGCCGGCGAGGAGAAGAAGCGCCGGTCGGGAAGCTTCGGGGACGTGGCATCAACCTATGAGCGTTTCCGGCCGGGCCCGCCGCCGGCCGCGATTGCCTGGATGCTCCCGGATGCTGCCTCAACGGTGGCTGATCTCGGCGCCGGAACCGGGGCGATGACCAAAGACCTGGTGGGCAGAGTCGACCGAGTCTTCGCCATCGAGCCCGATGACCGGATGCGCGGCATCTTGGCGAGCAACCTCCCCGAGGTGACCCCACTCTCGGGCACCGGCGAATCGATACCTCTCGGCACGTCGTCAGTCGACGCGGTGTTGGCCTCCGCCTCCTGGCGCTGGATGGAAGCGGATAGAGCGCTGCAAGAGGCCGCCCGGGTCCTGGTGCCGGGAGGAACTCTGGGCGTCGTCTGGGCCGGGCCCGATCCCGACGGCCCGTTCATCTCGCAGGCGCAAGCCATGCTCTCGGGCATGTCCCCGGGCAATGCGGAGCCCGCCGCCAGCTCCGACGCTGAGCTGGATCTCGGCCGCGTGGTCATGGACACCGAGAACCGGGTCGAGACCGTCTTGCGGATTCCCGACCACTCGGTCTTCGCTCAGCCAGAACACCAAGTCTTGACCTGGGACGTGGCTCTCACCGCCGATGAACTCATGGGCCTGCTCGGCACCTTCAGTTGGATCATCACCATGCCGGAGGATCGGCGAACCCACGTCGTCGCTGAGGCTCGACGACTGCTCGGTGACGTACTCGGGCTCTCTGGCGACGTGACGGTAGACGTTCGGTACCGCTCGGAGGCGTGGCGGACCTACCTGACCTGAAGGTCCGGGGGAAAGACGAGCTGAGATGAAAACCTCAGCCCTTGTTGGCTCCGTGGGCCCGGACGAAATCGTTGACCGCGTAGTAGGCATCGATCGACTCGCCGGCGTCGCCCCAGAAACCCTCCAGGACGTCGTAGGCCATCGACCCCTCGTTGATGTAGTGGTTGTTCACGTCGGTGATCTCCAGCTCGCCTCGGCCCGACGGCACCAGCGAGGGGATGACATCGAACACGTCGGCGTCGTAGCAATAGATCCCCGTCACGCCAAACTTCGACGGTGGCTGCTCGGGCTTCTCCACGATGCCGGTGATACGACCCTCATCGAAGGTCGGCACTCCGAGGTGGCGGAGATGCTCGTCCTCCTCGACCGGGGTCAACAGGATGCGGGCACCCCGGGGCTCGGCTCGGAAGGCGTCCACCATCGGCTTGATCGACTGCTCGACGACATTGTCGGCCAGCATCACCAGCACGGGGTCGCCGTCAACGAACCGCGTCGCCAGGCCCAGCGCCTCGGCGATGCCGCCCGGCCTGTCCTGGTAGCCGTAGCTCAGTCGGTCGATGCCGAACTCATAACCGTTGCCCAGCAGACGGAGGAACTCCCCGGCGTGGGTACCTCCGGTCACCAGCATGATCTCGGTGATCTCGGCATGCACCAACGCCTCGATGCACCAGTTGATCATCGGGCGGTCGTAGATCGGCAACAGGTGCTTGTTGGTGATGCGGGTGAGCGGATGGAGGCGCGAGCCGGTACCGCCTGCGAGAATGACGCCCTTCATGCCGGGCAGCCTAACGGGGATCGTTGGGGGCGGCGGGAGCGACGGCGGTCACGGCGCCGACCTGGATCTCACCCGGTTCCGACCTCATCCAGGACGGCGTCGGACAGGGTCGGCCACGCCGTAGCCGCCCAGGGACCGAACGACCGGTCGGCCAAACCCGCGCACCCGACTCCCGCCTTCGGGTCGACCCAGAAGAACGATCCGGAACGACCGAAGTGGCCGAAGGTGGCCGGCGAGTTCGTTGCTCCTGTCCAGTGGGGCCACTTGTGGCCACGGATCTCCACCCCGAGCCCCCAGTCACACGGGTCGAAGCGACCGAACCCCGGGAGAACGCCGGACAGGCCCGGAAACGCCACCGAGGTAGCCAAGGCATGGGTTTCCGGGCTGATCAGCGTCGGCACCGACCATTCGGCCACCACGGCGAGGAGATCCGGGAGCGGCCCCCAGAGTCCGGAGGCGGCGCCCGAAGACGCCGGTCCCGAGTCACTGCGCTCGGGATCGAACACGGTCTCGGCCATTCCGAGCGGCCCGAGCACCGCGCCCAACGCGTACTCCTCGAATGACATCCCGGAGTGCTCGGCGATCGCCTCGGCCAGCACCTCGTAGCCGAGGTTGGAGTAGATGCGCCGGGTGCCGGGCTCGGCCAATCGAGGCTCGAGGCCGGGTGCCGGATCCGGAGTGAGACCGGATGCATGGGCCAGGAGGTGGCGGATGGTAGATCCCGGCGGACCCATCGGGAGGTCGAGGGACAGGGTCCCCTCTTCGACCGCCACCAGCACCGCCAGCGCGGTGACCGGCTTGGTCACCGACGCCCAGGGAAACGTCCGGGTCTGAGATCCCACCACCTCGACGGTCTCGGCGACGGGCGGACTGCCTTGGTCTCGGCCCCGGCCAACGTGAACGACTCCGACCGAAGCGGCATCGACGGCCCAACTTGCGACCAAGTCCAACGCGCCCATAAGCCCTGGATGGTAGATCAGCTTCAAGCCGGCTCGGCCGGTGACCGATGAGTACTGTGAACTCCGATGTCGCCATCCACTCCGCTTGGCCATCGGCCTCGGTACCCGCTGCATCGCCGGACCCTGGCCGTGGCCCTGGTGACCCTGATGTTGCTGAGCGCCGGCATCGCCGCCGCCGCCACCTGGATCACTCTCTCGAGGCGGGCCTCGGCGACCGAGTCATCCCGATCGGGTGCATCCAACTCGACACCCCCCACTCTCCAACTGCCGAACTTCGGACTGGTACCCGCGGCCGGTGCCGCCAAAAAGCCTCCTGCCAACACCGGGCCCGCGGCACCATCGGTCATCTCCCCGAGCACGCCGGTCGCCCGCATACCGACGTTGCCACCGACCACGCCGACCACCGATCCCTCCGCGCTCGATGCCTTCTACACGCCGCCCGAACCACTCGTCGCCGCCCCGCCCGGCACTGTCATCCGTTCCGAGCGCATCGCCGACGCCACGGATCTGCCGCCATTGGCCGTCTCCTACCGGGTCCTGTACCACTCGGAATCGATCACCGGCGCCGACATCGCCATCTCCGGGACGGTGGTCATTCCCGGCCAACCCTCACAGGCCGGGGGCTATCCCATCGCCACCTGGGCTCACGCCACCGACGGCTTGGCCGACCAGTGCGCTCCCTCGATGCAGGTGACCCCAACCGCGCCGTATCTGGCCCAACTGCTCGACGAGGGAATGATCGTGGCCGCCACTGACTACCAGGGACTTGGCACGCCGGGAATCCATCCCTATCTGGTCGGCCAGAGTGAGGGTCAAGCGGTCCTGGACGCCGCCCGGGCCGCCCGCAACCTGGTTGCCGGAGCCGCGTCGGACTCGGTGATCATCTTCGGCCACTCCCAAGGGGGCCAGGCGGCCTTGTTCGCCGGCCAGATCTCGAAATCGTACGCGCCCGATCTCTTCGTGGTGGGCGTGGTCGCCGCCGCCCCGGTCTCGAACGTCAGCAACTTCGCCCCAGACGTGCCGGGGAGCAACTCCGATCCGCTCTCGGCCTACGCGGTCATGGCCCTGTACGCCTGGTCCCTCACCTATGGAGATCTGCCACTCTCATCCGTATTCACACCGTCAGCCATCTCCACCACCGCGGTCCTCACCCAGACCTGCAGTGACCAAGTGACCGATACCTACGCGGGGGTGCCCACCGATCAGATCTTCCTGGCCGGATGGAAGAGCAGTCCGG
Source organism: Acidimicrobiales bacterium (assembly GCA_035948855.1). Taxonomy (GTDB): domain Bacteria; phylum Actinomycetota; class Acidimicrobiia; order Acidimicrobiales; family RAAP-2; genus DASZIT01. Next base: position 58,664 of record DASZIT010000060.1, read on the forward strand.
CGGTCCAGACCCATCTGACCCAGAACGAGCCGGGACTGGCGCCCATCTCCGCGCCGGTCTTGGTGGTGCAGGGGACGAACGACGCGCTGATTCCCTTCGCCACCACCACCGCACTGGTCAATGATCGACTGTGCCGCACCCAGCACGACACGGTGGACTACGTGGCGTTTGACGGTGCCAACCATGGGACGGTGGTCGGACTCGCGGAAGCAGACGTGCTCCAGTGGATCGCCGCCAGATTCGCCGGCCAGACGGCCCCCGACACCTGCGGGTGAGTCGGACGGGCTCGGGTCGGTCGAGTCGTAGTCTTTGCTCATGGGCCGGAAGGGTGATCTGTTGGAGTTGATCGACAGCGCCCCCATTGGCCTCCGGTCCCTCAGTGGCTCAATATGGAAGTGGACCCACCATGAGCGGGCGCGCCGGGCCATCGAAGATATGTCCCGGAACGCCAACCCATCAGTGGCCCATTTCGGGTTTGGCGGCCCTTCAGGTGAGACGAGCGATGAACACCTCAGCTTTTGGCTCGATCTCCCTGGCCAGTGGAGGATCCAATCAGATCACCGGATCGATCTGAAGGCCGGCGACAAACGCTGGGTCGGTGGGGTTGCCCAGGTCACCCAGGTCGACGCCGAGACTTCAAGCTTCGATGAAACTGAGCTGGGCATCTTCATCCGGCCGGGGGCCCATCTGTTGGGAATGCTCCGGTTCGAGGACCCAGTCGATGAGGAGATCGCGGGGCGCCGCGGCTGGAGGTCGGCGGCCTCGGCCGAGCTGAGCCGCCCGGCGTTTCGCGCCGTAGCGCACCTCGGGGTGCGACTCGGAGGAGTGGATCACACATTCTGGTTCGACGTCGAAACTGGCATCGTTCTCCGTCACGTCGGCACGGTCGACAATGAGCCCTGCGCAATCACGGAACTGAAAGACCTGGCCTTCAACCAGCCGGTCTCGGAAGAGATCTCCCGCACAGCCCTGCCTCCCGCAACCAAGGTTGTTCGCCAGATTGACCATCTCATCGGCATGGCCGAGATGCGGGGAGTGGACCTCACGGGCGTCGACCGCACCGACCTCGGAGCCGTACAGGCGGCATTCTCGAACATGATGCAGCCTCACCTGCCCCAAGCCGAGGCACGCAAGGAGCTGCAGCGGTCTAAGCACATTCCGGTAGGTGAACCTCCCGAGGACGAGGTAGCCGCGCGCACTTCGATCGAGGACGCCTACTTGCACTTCGGTGAAAGGGACGAGACCGGCGAATCGCTCGTCAATGTGCAGGCGGGCGAAGGACTGGCTGCACCGTTGCAAGAAGCCTCCCGTCGGGTCCCGGGGGCGCCGGAGGGTGACGTGAGATTGGTGGTAGACGACATCAAATTCCTGCGGCCCGATGAGGCGGTGGTCTGGTTCTCGTTGGAGGTCAACGGCAACAGACTGGGAATGGTCAATGGTCGCGAAGGGCGGGCGTTGCTGGTGAACCACCGATGGTTGATCGAACGAGCCACCCTCGTTGACTTGATCGGATTCGCGGGAGTGTCGGTTCCTC
>DASZIT010000061.1:0-5564 GCA_035948855.1 Acidimicrobiales bacterium
GTGGTCACGGCGCCGATCATCGGGGCCAGCCGGCCTGAGCAGTTGGACGCCAGCCTGGCCGCCGCCGAACTGGCCATCTCTGCGGAGCTGAAGGATGAGCTCGATGAGATCACCCGGCAATACCGGTTGGGAGATGCCGCCCGATAACGGGGTCCTCGTCCCGGGTCCGTCAGTAGCCGGGAAACACCCGCCGGAGTTCGTCGAGGTTGGAAGCCGGGTCATAGACGGCCGGGGTGTGACCGGGATCGAGGCGACCGGCGACCAATCGGATCAATGCCTCGGCGGGCAATTCGAGGTCGGCAGTCCCCGCCGGGCTGTCGGCCGAGAGGGTGACCGCCGTCGGCTGCAACTCCAGCTGGAGCCGGCGGGTCGGTGCCGAGGTGCCGACGCGCAGGGTTCGTTCCCCTCCGGTGGGCCGGCCGGCGAATCCGGCCATCATCCCGAGGGAGTCGATCAGCAGTTCCGCGATGTCGTCGGGGACGGTGGCGGTCGGGTCCAGGGTGACGGCGACGTCCCAGGTGTGGAGGGCGTGCTCGCTGAGGCGCAGCCGGAGAGCCGAGGCGAGATCCAGGTCCATGGGTCCGACCGCGAACCGGCGGGCTCGGTCGGCCGGGGTGAGGGCGGCGAGTCTGGTGAGAAAGGCCTGATCGGCCGCCAAGGCATCGGCTGCCTGCTGGTCCGGGCTCTTGGCGTTCCATTCGTCCCAGATGGTCTGCATGTCCATCTCGTCGCCGTCGAGCCCCCGCCGGGTGATAACCCCACCGGAGCCGACATGGGAGAGGACATCGGCGATCGTCCACTCCGAAGGGTAGGCCGGCTGGCGCAACTGCTCGGGAGTCAGCGGTTCGACCAGGGTGGCCAGCCGCCGGGCCGAGGCGGCCAGCGCTTCGACCAGCCGGTTCACCTGGTCATCGTCCGGCTGGCCATCGGTCGCCGGGTCGGCGGTGGTGGGTGTCATCTGGGGTTGTCCTTTCCTTCCCGGGTCCGATGGCGGCCACGGGGCATTGCGGTCTCGAATGGGCGTCCGGTCGTTGTCCCGTCTTACCAGAGGGGTGACCAGCTACTGGTCCGCAGCAGTTTGCTCTCCCATTGGTCCCGGAGCTCCAACCCTTTGGCCATGTAGGAACCCGGCCAGGTCGACGGGTCGTACTCCTCCACGCTGGTGAGCAGATGCCCTAGGGTCGAGTAGTTCATGATCTTCTGCATCAGGATCGCCTCCGGGCGGACGCCGGAACCGTGCGCCACCTGGAAGCAGGCCTGGATGTCCAGGAGCTTCTTCTCCGGCGGGATCTTGCGCATGAACTGCCAGTAGTCGTGGTCCCACAGCTCGATGTAGTCGTCGAGGGGAGCATCGGGCCAACCGGTGTCCTGCATGTACACCGACAGCTCGTGCTCCCGCCCGTCGGTGGGGATCTCCTGCAGGTCGACGTCCTGCAACGCCGACCAGTACACCGGGGTGATCAGCTTCCCGTCGACCCGGTATCGGCAATGGTCGAGCTCCGAAATCAACATTTGCAGATCCCCGGTGAGCATCCGCTGGGCCAGGGCCTCCCAGGTGCCACCATCGGATACCGCGGTGATGGTCACCACCTGGTAGGCCGGCCCGCTTCCCATCGCGTGGTTCAGATACCACACCAGGCGGGCATCGTCGCTCTGGCCAAGCTCGCCCATCCACCCGTTCCGGTAGAGGTCCTCGAACGTCGAGGCGTGACGTCCGATCACCTGGTGGGTCTCATGCATGAACAGCATCGGTCAACTCACTCTCTCGCCGGCGAAGCGGTGGGGACGTCGTCGTTATCCGCCCCGGGGCGTCCAGGCCCTCGACGCACGCGACCAAGGACCGGCGCGTCCCGGAGGAGGTCACGGAGCGCCTGGCGGTCGAGCTTGCCCAAGGCGCTGAACGGCAGTTCCGGCGCGAACACCAGGTATTCGGGCACCTTGTAGGTCGCCAGCCGGGACGCGCAATGACCGGCCAGCGAGTCGGCGGCAATCGGTTCGGACGCCACCACCACCGCGCCGACCCGCTCGCCCAGATCGGTGTCGGGCACGCCCACCACTCCGACGTCGACGACGCTGGGGTGGGCCCGGATGGCGTCTTCCACCTCGACCGGGCCGAACTTCTCGCCGCCCCGGTTGATGGTGTCGGAGAGCCGGCCCGACACAAACAGGTAGCCCTCATCGTCCTGCCAGCCGGAGTCGCCGGTGGGCAGCCACTCCGAGGTCGTATTTTGGCTGGCTCGCACCAGGAACTCGCCGGCACTTCCCGGCGCCACCGGCTCCCGGGTGGTGGGGTCGACGATCCTCAGCTCCACGCCGGGAAACGGTCGACCCACCGACCCCAGCCGATCGCCCTGACGATGATCCGCCGGGGTCAGGGCGGCGTAAGCGCCGAGCGTCTCGGTCTGGCCGAAGGTATTGGTGAAGTCCACATTGGGGAGGGCGGCCAGGGCTCGGCGGACCAGATCCACCGGCGCCGCCGCCGCCCCGTAGCTCAACGCCTGGAGGGAGCTCAGATCGGCCGTTGCGAAGCCGGGATGGTCGAGGATGCGGCGGAGCATGGCCGGAACCACGAAGGTCTGAGCCACCCGGTAGCGCTCGACCAGTTCCAGCCAGGTGCCGGCGTCGAACTTGGGCAGCAGGACGGTCTGCTTGCCCGAGTGCAGCGAGATGAGCAGACCGAGGGTGCCGCCGATATGGAAGATGGGTGCCGACATCATGTCGACCTGCTGGGCGGAGTCGGGTTTGATCGGCTTCGCGTAGTAGGCCAGCCGGTCGGTGATGACGTCGTGGCTGATGAAGATGGGCTTCGGTAGCCCGGTGGTCCCGCTGGTGAACAGCACCAACGCGGTGTCCGGGCCGTCGCCGACCCCGGCGGCACCACTGGCGTCGGCGACCCCGGCCAGTATCTCCTCCTCGCCCAACACCGGTCCGTCCAGGGCGGAACCGAGGGACGCCGCGTACCGGGACCCGGCCACCCCGACCCGGGCCCCGACCAGGTCGGCCAGCTGGGTGAGCTCGCCGGCGGTCAGGTAGGCGTTCATCTGGGCACTGGCGGCCCCCAGTCGAGCCGCGGCGTAAATCGTGGCCACCGACAGTGCGCTCCCGAGGTCCACCAGGGCCACCCGGTCGCCGGGGCCAACCCCGGCTGCGGCGAGGGCGGAGGCAACTTTGCCGATGAGCGTCTCGAGCTGACGATAGGTGATGGACGTGCCGTCGACCACGATCGCCACCCGGTCGGGGACGCTCTCGAGCGAGGTGTCGGTGGCGTGCCCGACGTTCACCGGCGGGATCCTCGGGGCGGAAGCCGCCAGCTGCTTGTCACTGGAGCGGGGACCACACCGCGGTCCGCAACAACTTGCTCTGCCACTGGTCCCGCAGCTCCAGCGCTTCGTGCATCCAGGAGCCGGGCCCGGTGATCTCCGGGGGGATGTCGTTGGTGAGCAGCCGGATCAGCGGGGGGAGGCTCGAAAGCTTCTGCATCAGGGTCACCTCGGGATATCTCCCGGCTCCCGGCATCGACTGCAGGGCCAGCTCGATGTGCATCTGCATCTGGGAGCCCTCGGCCCCGAGGGCGCGCTTGTAGATTTCACCGGAAGCCTGGATGTACTGCTGGATCTTCCCGGGGAACGGCCACATGGTGTCCTCCATGTACACGGACGGTTCGTGCTCGACCGGATCGGTGGGGATCTCCGCCAGGTCGCCGACTGACGGCGACCACACCAGCGGGGTCATGACCCGGGACCGGGACTCGTGCTGAAGCCCGTCGCGGTGGCGGGCCCACGACTGGAGGTCGCCGCCGGCCATTCGTTCCGCCAACCTCGCCCACGCCGCGCCATCCTCCACCCCGGTCACGGTGACCACCCGGTAGGCGAGCCCACTGCCGTGAGCCAGGTCGAAGTACCAGAGCAGCCGGGCGTCGGACCCCTTGGCCAACGCCGGCATCCAACCCTCCCGGTAGGCGTCCTCGAAGTCGGCCGCGCGCTTTCCCACCACCTTGTGGACCTCGTGGACGAAGAGCACGGCCCCCCTCTCGATCGCACAGCTTCCCCGTTCCGACCCGTCCACCGTGCACATGGCCGGCGCCAGCCTTGGGGGTTGCCGCATGGTAATTCTCGCCCGGTCGAGGGTCAAAGCCGCGCCCCCCCGGGGGTGTTTCGCGCCGGGTGGCACCGGGTAGGTGTCCGTTGCGATAGGGAGGTGGCGTATGCGCGTCGTGACCGAGGGGGACGCAATCGGTCGGGGTGCCCGATGAGCCCGGCCACGGAGAGCGAGGCCAGGCGGGTAGCCGAGGCGGCCCGGGAGCAGGAATGGACCCGGCCGAGCTTCGGCAAGGGCCTCTTCCTCGGATCGTTCGACCTCGATCTGATCCACCCCCACCCGCAGCCGACCGAGGACGAACGGCGCAAGGGCGATGCCTTCCTGGCCAAGCTGGATGCCTTCCTCCGAACCGAGGTCGACCCGATGGTCATCGAGGAGGATGCCCGGGTGCCGGATCACGTCATCAAGGGCCTGTGTGAACTCGGGGCGCTCGGGATGAAGATCGACGAGAAATATGGCGGGCTCGGCCTCTCGCACGTCTACTACAACCGGGCGTTGTCGCTGGTCGGTTCCGTCCACTCGTCGTTGAGCTCGCTGTTGAGCGCCCACCAATCCATCGGGGTTCCCGAACCCCTCAAGCTGTTCGGAACCGAGGAGCAGAAGCAGCGGTTCCTGCCCCGGGTAGCCAGCAACGAGATCAGCGCCTTTCTCCTCACCGAGCCCGACGTCGGCAGCGACCCCGCCCGGATGGGCGCCACCGCCGAGCCCACCGACGACGGTTCGGCCTACCTGCTGAACGGCACCAAACTCTGGACCACCAACGGCGTCATCGCCGACCTCCTGGTGGTGATGGCGGTGGTGCCCAAGGCCGAGGGCCGCCGCGGCGGCATCACCGCCTTCGTCGTCGAAGCCGACAGCCCGGGCATATCCGTACTCCACCGCAATGAGTTCATGGGCTTGCGGGGCATCGAGAACGGCGTCACCCGGTTCGAGGACGTGAAGGTCCCCGCCGAGAACGTGGTCGGCGACGTCGGCCACGGACTCAAGGTGGCTCTGACCACGTTGAACACCGGGCGGCTCTCGCTGCCGGCCATCTGCTCGTCTTCGGCCAAGGTGTCCCTCAAGATCGCCCGCAATTGGGCGAACGAACGGGTCCAGTGGGGCATGCCCATCGGCAAGCATGAGGCGGTGGCCCACAAGCTTGCCTTCATCGCCGGCCTCACCTTTGCCATGGATGCCGTGGTCGAGCTGTCCAGCTCGCTGGCCGACCAGCAGCGGAACGACATCCGCATCGAGGCCGCCCTGGCCAAGCTGTACTGCTCGGAGATGTCCTGGCTGGTAGCCGACGAGATGGTCCAGATTCGGGGTGGGCGGGGCTACGAGACGGCGAAGTCACTCCGGGCCAGGGGGGAGCCCGCGATTCCCGCCGAACAGATCCTGCGAGACCTCCGGATCACCCGCATCTTCGAAGGTTCCAGCGAGATCATGAAGCTGATGATCGCCCGGGAGGCGGTCGACCAGCACCT
>DASZIT010000062.1:0-6190 GCA_035948855.1 Acidimicrobiales bacterium
GAGTCCTCCCGAGCCGAGCCCGAAAGGCAACCCCCATCATGAGCCCCTCCTTTCCCGCCTCCCCGTTCGACGCCTGGTTGGCCGACGATCCCGAAATTGCCGGGCTGCTGGGCAAGGAGGCCGAGCGGCAATCGACCACCCTGCAGCTCATCGCCTCGGAGAACTTCACCTCGCAGGCAGTGCTGGCCGCCACCGGATCGGTCCTCACCAACAAGTACTCCGAGGGCTATCCCGGTCGCCGGTACTACGGGGGGAACCAGATCATCGACGAGGTCGAGGACCTGGCCCGGCAGCGGGCCACGGCGCTGTTCGGGGCCGACCATGCCAACGTGCAGCCCCATGCCGGGGCCAATGCCAACCTGGCCGTCTACCAGGCGCTGCTGGAGCCCGGCGACACCATCCTGGCCATGCGCCTCGACCACGGCGGTCACCTGACCCACGGGTCTCCGGCCAGCATCACTTCCAAGATCTGGCGCTTCGTCTCCTACGGGGTGTCGCCGGCCACCGGCGACGCCGACAAGCCGGGGGAGATCATCGACTTCGACCAGGTGGCCGACGTCGCCCGCCGGGAGCGGCCGAAGCTGATCGTGGCCGGCTCCACCGCCTACTCCCGGATCATCGACTCGATGCCGTTCCGGGAGATCGCCGACTCGGTCGGTGCCCTGTTCATGTTCGACGCCGCCCACCCGGCCGGACTCATCGCCGGGGGGGCCCACCCGTCTCCCGTCGGGGTGGCCGACGTGGTCACCCTTACCACCCACAAGACCCTGCGCGGCCCGCGGGGCGGTGCCATCCTCTGCAACGCCGAACACGCCAAGGCCATCGACAGCGCGGTGGTCCCCGGATTGCAGGGTGGCCCGCTCGAGCACGTCATCGCGGCCAAGGCGGTGGCCTTCGCGGAGGCGGCCCAGCCCGAGTTCCGCGCCTATGCCGCCAACGTGGTGGCCAACGCCGGCGCCCTCGGGCGGTCGTTGACCGCCAACGGGTTCCGGATGGTGTCCGGCGGCACCGAGAACCACCAGGTGCTGCTCGATCTCCGGGCCTTCGACGAGGAGCTGACCGGGAAGGTGGCCCAGGAGACTCTCGACCGGGCCGGCATCACCTGCAACCGGAACACCATTCCCGATGATCCCCGCACGCCGTTCATCACCTCCGGGCTCCGACTCGGCACCGCCGCGCTGACCACCACCGGGATGGGCGAAGCCGAGATGCAGCTGATTGGCGAGCTCATCAGCCGCACCCTGCGGGGCCGGGACGACGAGGCCGAGCTGGCGGCCATCCGGGCCGAGGTGCGCGAGCTGTGCGCCGGATTCCCGCCGTACCCGACCCTGGTCGGGGCGTGAACCTGCCCGACGGGGGTTACCGGGTGACCGGGCCGGGGTCGACCGCCAGGTGAGCTCGAGCGTGCCGCTCAATTGGTACGGCATCGTGCTGATCGTGGCCGCGGTGTCGGCCTGGTTGCTCACCTTTCCCACCCGTCGCATCGCCGCCCGGGTCGGCTATGTCGCCCAACCCGACGACCGGAAGATCCATCAGCGGGTCACCCCGCAGGCCGGCGGGGTGGCCATGTTCCTGGCCCTGCTGGTGACGGTGGCGGTGGCGGCGTCGGTGCCGGCGCTGTCATCGCTGTTCCAGGGATCGTCGGAGCCGCTGGGCCTGGTCCTCGGGGCGGCGGCCATCTTCATCGTCGGGGTGATCGACGACATCCGGGACATGTCGGCGCCGGCCAAGATGGCCGGCCAGGTGCTGGCGGCGATGATCCTCTACTTCCTCGGGGTGACCTGGTTCCAGTTCAAGGTGCCGCTGGCCGGGTTCGTGGTCCTCGGCTCCGACTACACGCCGCTGCTGACCGCCCTGTGGGTCATCGCCATCACCAATGCGGTGAACCTGATCGACGGCCTCGACGGGCTGGCCGCCGGGGTGGTTGCCATCGCCTCGGGCGCCCTGGCCGTCTACGGGCTCCACCTCCAGGCGGTCGGCAACCTTCCGGCCGACAACATCGGGCCGCTGGTGGCGGTGATGACCTGCGGTATCTGCCTCGGCTTCCTGCCCCACAACTTCTACCCGGCCAAGATCTTCATGGGTGACGCCGGGGCGCTGCTCCTCGGCCTGCTGATGGCCGCCTCGACCATGCTCATCGGGGGCCGGGCGGCCGGTGACGTCCGCAGCGGCCAGACCTACTTCTTCTTCGCGCCCCTGTTCATCCCCTTCTTCATCCTCGGGGTGCCCATCTTCGACATGGCCTTCGCCTTCGTTCGCCGGACGGCCAATCGAACCGGGTTCGCCACCCCCGACAAGAACCACCTGCACCACCGCCTGCTGCGGCTCGGCCACGGCCACCGGCGGGCGGTGCTGATCCTCTGGGCCTGGACGGCCCTGTTGTCGGGATTCATCCTGTTCCCGCTGTACGTGTCGAGCGTCAACGCGGTGATCCCCTTCGGGGCGGCCGCCCTCGGGGTCCTGCTGTTCGCCACCTTCCATCCCGGGCTGAGGGCGGGGGAGGCCGACGCCGAGCCGGCCGGGGTCGAGAATAACGGCGCCACGCCCGGCCACGGTTCTGACCTGGGGATTGACACCACCCTTCCGGTGCCCCCTGGTGACCTGGAAGTAACCCGGCGATAGCGACCGGGCCACGCTGACCCCGCGTTTTGCCGATAGGGGTCCGGAAGTGCGATGATGTCGCCCGTGAATTGCAGGCCCCTCGCCACCTCCGCCCCCCGCGGTAGCGATGGACGACGGTTTCGGTGATTTCGGAAAACTCTGTTGAAGCACCTCCTCTCCACACCGCCTGACGCGGCCCGAGCCGACCTTGGCCAACCATTCCCATATCCCCAAACCGGACCCCTCGGCTGCTCCGGGGCCCGAACCGGATTCCGGGCCGGCTACTGCACCCGGGATCATCGACTTCCTGTCCATGGGGGTGGCCAGCGCCCTGTGTCTGATCCTGGGCGGGGGCATCGGGGTGGGGATCGACGCGTTGGCCCACACCTCTCCGCTCTGGACGTTCGTCGGCCTGGGATTCGGAGTGGTATGCGCGGTGTTGGTCACGGTGGCCCAGGTCCGCAAGAACTTCAAGAACCTGTAGCGCCGAAGCCCGCCTTCCCCACCCTCCCCGCCGTCGGCGGCCCCGGTCGGGTGGCCTAGATGTTCGCCCGCTTCTCGCTGCCCGACATCCCGGCGGTGTCCCGCCGGACGGTCACCGCCGCCCTGATCATCGGGGTGGCCGGGCTGGTCGGCTGCATCTCGTTCGGCAAGCCGATGATCGGGTTGGGCGCCTGCATCGGGCTGGCCCTCGGCACTCTCAACTTCCGGCTGGTGGGGGCCTCGGTCATCAAGGTCGGCAAGCGGGAGGACGAGAACAAGCGCCGCCCGCTGGCCCTCAACACGGTGGGCCGCCTCGGGGTCATCTCGGTCATCACCATCGGATTGCTGCTGCTCTCCTTCCAGCTCGGGTTCGGGGTGCTCTCCGGACTCGCGGTCTTCCAGCTGGTGCTGCTGGCCAACGTGGCCCGGTCGATGATGAAGTTCGGGCCCCAGGGCGACGGATTGGATGTCCCCCTGCTCGACGCGGGCGACGGTAGCGACGACCGGCGGGGCGGAGCCTGAGCCGATGAGCCTCACCCAGAATCTCATGGGCTTCCACGGCCTGCTGGCCGACGTGACCGTCGGCGACCACATCACCCGCAAGGTGTTCGGGCTGACCATCGACGCCGACCTGCTGTGGTCGACGATCGCCGCCGCCATCATCACCATCGCCCTCGGGCTCATCGTGCGCCACCAGGTCACCTCCAACACCTCGGGCGTCCCCGGGAAGTTCCAACTGGCCTGGGAGATGGTGGTCTCCTCGACCTCCCGCCAGGTCGAGACGTCCATCGGCCCCCGGGGGGCCCGCATCGTGCCGCTGGCGGTCACCCTGTTCGTCTTCATCCTGATCGCCAACCTGTTCACCGTGGTCGGCCTCGGCGCCACCTACGACTTCCTGCTGCCGCCGGCGGCCGACATCAACCTGCCCCTGGCCATGGCCATCTTCGTGATCGTGCTGGTCCATATTTCCTCGATCCGGGCCCGGGGCATCGTGGGCTACGTGAAGCACTACGTGACCCAGCCGTTCCCGATCTTCCTGTTCCCGGCCAACATCTTCATCAACTTCGTGGAGGAGTTGTCCAAGCCGGTCACCCTGGCCCTCCGTCTCTTCGGCAACCTGCTGTCGGGAGGGTTGATGCTGGCCCTGCTCGCCTTCCTGGTCCAGTGGAAGCTCGGGGCTATCCCGGTGGGTGGGATCCTGTTCATCGTCTTCGACCCGGTCTGGAAGCTTTTCGACTTGGCCATCGGCATCATCCAGGCATTCATCTTCGCCCTGTTGACCATCCTCTATTTCGACACCGCCATGAGCGACGTCCACTAGCCGGGTGGCGCCAACCCACCACTTTTTTTCACCCACCGATCGCCGTACTGATCACAAACATAAGGAGAAGCACTAATGGCAGCAGACCCAACGATGGCAAATGCGGTAAAGCTTGCCGGTGCCATGATTGGCGGAGGCATCGCACTCGGCGGGGGCGCCGTCGGCGCCGCCATCGGTGACGGTCTGGCCGGTAGCCAGACGATCGCCGGGGTGGCCCGTCAGCCCGAGGCCCAGAGCCGGCTGTTCACCATCATGTTCCTGACCGTCGGCCTGGTCGAAGCCATGTACTTCATCAACCTGGCCTTCACCGCGCTGTTCGTCTTCTCGCTGTACAAGAAGTAGGTCAGTGATCTCGGCCGGCCGTTCCCTGGCCTATCCGGCGAGCGCCGTTCCCGACCCTCCGGGCGGAGACGGCGCCGACCCCACAACGAAGCAAGGTTGACAGGACATGCCCAACGCGCTCATCGCCGCCAACAGTAACTTCCTGGTGCCCAACGGCACCCTGATCTTCGAGCTGGTTGCCTTCATCCTCGTCCTCGGGATACTGGGCTGGAAGGTGCTGCCCATCCTCAACAAGGCGCTGACCGAACGCCAGGACCAGATCCGGGGTGAGCTGGAGGCGGCTGACAAGGCCAAGGCCGACGCCGAGGACGCCGACGCCGAACGCCGGAACGAGCTGGAAGAGGCGCGCCGCCACGCCCGGGAGATCGTGGCCCAGGCCAACGCCACCGCCGAACAGGTGGTCTCCGCCTCCCAGACTCGGGCCCAGACCGAGTACGACCGAATCGTGAGTTCGGCCGACCTCGAGATCGCCGGCGCCCGCCAGGCCGCCGTCTCCGAGGTCACCGCCCGGGTGGGGGAGATCGTGCTGGCCGCCGCCGAGCGGGTCATCGGCCGGGAGATCCAGGCCGCCGACCACCGGGACCTGATCGACGAGGCCGTCGCCGCCATCTCCGCGGAAGCCGAGTCGGGGAACACCGCCGGCTCCGCCGGGGTCGCCCGGTGAACCCTGCCCTTCAGGGCTATCTGGCCGCCGTCACCGAACAGCTGGCCGCCGACGGCACCCTCGACCAGGCGGCGTCCGAGTTGTCGGCTGTCTCCGCCCTGGTCGACGGTAGCAACGAGTTGACCCTCGCCCTCGACGACGGATCGGTGCCGGTCCCGGCCCGCCGGGCCGTCCTCGACGACCTGCTGGAGGGCAAGGTCCTTCCCGAGGTCCGCCGGTTGGTGAACCGGACGGTGACGGTCGTCCCCGCCTCCGAGCTCACCGCCGCGCTGCACTGGCTGACCCACCAGTCCGCCGCCCTGGTGGCCCGGATCGCCGACGGTGAGGTCGACGAGGATGCCCCGGTGCTGGGTCGACTGGCCTCCCGGAACCGGGTGGCCGGCTATGCCGCCGCGGTCTTCGAGATGGTGGAGACCAACGAAATCGAAGAGATCGAGGACCAGCTGTTCCGGTTTGCCCGGACCGTCGAGTCCAACCCACCGCTCCGCCAGGCGCTGGGCGACCGCGACCTCCCGGTGTCGGTTCGCCAGGGAGTGGTCGGCGACCTCCTGGGCGACAAGGTCAACCCGGCCACCATCCGGCTGGCCGCCTACGCGGTCAAGGGCGGACGGGCCCGGGACATCGTCGGCACCCTCGATGCCCTGGTGGCGGCGGCCGCTCGCGCCCGAGGCTGGAGAGTCGCCCGGGTGGTGTCGGCCGACGAGGTAGCCGACGCCCAGCGACGCGGGTTGAGCGAGGCCCTGGCCCGGTTGACCGGATCGCCGGTCGAGCTCCAGGTG
>DASZIT010000063.1:0-28726 GCA_035948855.1 Acidimicrobiales bacterium
GGATCACGCCAGCGACTCGACCCGGACCTTCAGATCCCGGAGGGCGATGGACATGATGCGGCTCTGGGCCCGCATCTTGATGAAGCCCGGAAGCGGCACCTTCATCTCCACCTCGAGGTGATAGGTGACCTCGGTTCCGCCACCGGCGGCCGGCTCGAAGACATAGCTGCCATCCAGCTTCGAGGTGATGTCGCCGCGGGTCTGCACCCACGAAAGGACATTCGGCGCCTCGCTGTAGTCGTAGGCCAAGGTGTAGCTGGTGCTGCGGCCGAAGGCGGCGGCCCGGAAAGTGACCAGCTGGGGACGGCCCTGATCGTCGCGATCGTGGACGGTGACCTCTTTGATGTCCGCCGCCCACTGCGGGTAGGCGTCGAGGTCGCTGCTCACCGCGAAGCATCGCTCGGGGGTGGCCGACACCGTCATTCGCTCGGTGGCTACTTCCGCCACGTTCTGTCCTCCTGCTTGGGTTGAGTGTGATGCACCGGCTGCGACACCACGGGTCAGCCTTCCACGTCTGCGAGCGCCGCGGCCAGCCTAGGGGCGAGGTGGTCACAGTCGAAGGATGCCTCCGCCCTCCGACGCGACTCGGTGCCCATACGCTGGCGCAACTCGGCGTCGTGCAACAGGCTTCCAATGGTTCGGACCACCGTAGCCACATCGGTGGGCCGCTTGACGACAAAGCCGGTCAATCCATCGATGACGGCTTCCCCGGCCCCTCCCGAATCCCCGGCCACCTGTGGAACTCCGGCGGCGGCGGCCTCGACGAAGACGATGCCGAATCCTTCTTGCTCGAGACCGAGCCACCGGTTGCGGCAGAGCATCACGAAGACGTCGGCGGCGCCGACCAGGCGGGGCAGATCTTCATCGGACACCGCCCCGAGCAGGCGCACCGGGGCCTGGCGTTCGCCGATCTCCCCGACCAGTCGATCCCGGTCCCGGCCGCGTCCGGCAATCGCCACCACCAGATCGGGAAACTCGGTCTGCATCTCGGCAGCCGCGTGGATCAGGATGTCCATCCCCTTCCGGGGCACCAGCCGGCTCACGCTCACCACCAGGGGTCCCTCGATCGGCAGCCCGAGATCGGCACGGGCCTTAGTGCGTTCCGACTCGGTCAGTGGGCGGAACCGGTCGAGGTCGACCCCCGGCGGGATCTCGACAATTGGGGGCATGCCCCGACCTCGCAATGCCCGGTTGGCTTCGGCCTCCGGATAGCCGCCGGCCGACACGGCCAGGGCACTTCGTCGCAAGGTGGACGCCAGCAACTCACGACTGGCTGGGAGCCGTCCGGGAATGGCCACCTCGGCGCCGTGGAGCACCACGGCATAGGGGATGCCGAGCCGGGGGCCGATGATCCCGAGCGGAAAGGCCGGGTCGATGACCACCAACGATGCACTCACCCGACCGGCGGTGGAGCGGATGCGGCGGACCAGCCCAGGGGTCGGAGCCAGGATCCGGCCCGGGGCCCGCTCGATGCGGATGCCCCGATCCGCCTGCTGGCGGTCGAACTCCTCGGCTCCGGGGCTGGACGAGGCGGTCAGGACCACGAAGGTGGACGGGTCCATTCGGCGCCACAGTTCCCAGAGGTAGGCCTGGATCCCACCGACCTTGGGCGGGAAGTCGTTGGTAACCAGGAGATGGGTCACGCCAACGCCACGCCGATGCCCATCCCCACTCCGCCACCCACCCGAGTGACGAGGTCGTCCCGCCCCAACTTGTGGGCCGCCCACGTCGCATGTTCGGTGATCATCGGATCGGGATCGTCGAGGGCGCGACGAAGGGCGGCCTCGGTGTCCGGATCGCTTCCTTCCCCGACGTTCCCGAGAGCCACCAGCGCATTCCTCCGCAGGTATCTGGGCTCGCGGTCGGCGATGTACCAGCGGCCGTGGCGGTCGAGCAGATCGGCGTCGGACGACGCCAGCAGGCCGAGCAGGTCCACTCCGGCCTCGGCGTCGCCGTCGGGCTCCATCGGCGGCGGGGGATCTCGGCGCTCGGCCACCCGGTTGATGGGACACACCGACTGGCACTCGTCGCATCCGTAGATCCGGTCCCCGAGCGCATCGCGGAATTGCGCGGGGAACGAGCCGGGCGCCTGCACCAGCCAGGCCAGGCACCGTCGGGCATCGACCACTCCCGGGGACACCAGGGCCCCGGTAGGGCAGGCTGACATGCAGCGGGCGCAGCTTCCGCATCCGCTGCCGTGCCCGAGGAGGCTGGTCGGCGCGGACGATGTTGTTCGCTCAGGTCCGGGGTCTGGCTCGGAGCCGAGCGGCGCGTCGGTGACCACGCTGCCCAGCACGAACCAGGAGCCGAGACCCGGAAGCAGCAGCAGCGAGTTCTTCCCGAACCACCCGAGCCCGGCGCGGTGGGCGGCTGCCCGGTCGACCAGCGCATTGTCGTCACAGACGACGGTGGCCCGCCAGCCGTCCTGCTTCAACCGGTCAGCCACTGCGGTCAGGGCCAGACGCAGGGAGGCGTAGTGATCCCGCTGGGCATACCGGGCCACCCTGGCTCGGGGGCGTTGGGGCGACTCATGTTCTTGTTCTCCGAGATCTTCCCGCCGGTATCCCCAGGCACCCACCACCAACGAGCGAGCACCGGGAAGGACGCGCCTCGGATCGGTGGAACGCTCCGGATTCCGGTAGGTGAACTGCATGTTTCCCTGAAGGCCTTGCCGCCTTCGATCGAGAAGATCGCGGAGGGTCTCGGTGAAGACCTCGGCATCTGTTACCCCGACTGCCGCCAGCCCGTGACTCCGGCCGATGGCCACCAACTCATCGGCCAGCTCGGCGCCTACGACGGTTCGGCTCTCATCTCGTGGGGTGGCCAGGGCCATGCTCCATGCTGACACGGCCCTCACCGGGAGGTGGTCGCATTCATGATCTGGTCGCTTTGACCGACCTCAAACCCGTTTTGACCGACCTCAGCCCTTTAAATCGCCCGCCAGGTGACGTCAGACAGGACCCTGGAGCGATTGGGCCACCGAAAAGAGAAACAGGATTGATTCCTTGCCACCGAGCACAAGCACCGCGACGGCGGCGAGCATTGGCGAAATGCGCCACTTGGTCTTGGAGCATGATCACCGCCGGAACGAGATCGATTCGACGGTCGATCGAATCGACCTCGGCCACCACATTCTTGGCAGCCCGAACTCGCCGAAGTCACCATTTTGAAGCGCATAGGCGGCACGGGCCCATTTCGGGCGCGGGGATGCCGAGATCCGTTTGGAGGGCTGGGTCCATCTCTGGCAGGTAGGGCAACTCGCCGACGAGCCAGCTCAGCTCGACCTCGTCAATGCCCTTCAGGTCCCGGACCAGCTCTTTGGAGAGCTCGGGGGGAAGGAGGTGAATTGCGAAACAGCAGTGTTTGGCTATGGAGCCGCTCCCGCAGGGGCAGGGTCCGTTTCGTCTGTTCTCGGCCATGTGTACCTCAGCGACCTCGGCCTGCCTCAGCCCGCCTCACGGGAGTGGCGAACCCCCGGGACCAAACCAGCCTGCTCGAGCAGGCGCACGGCCCGGGCCTCGTCGGCGTTGATCACGACCGCGTCGTCGGGCTGCCGATCCATGATGAAGCTGACCACGCAGTCGTCGCACACTGAGGTGTGCTGGTGTTGGCAGTCGGCGCAATCGATGGTGAAGGCTTCCGGCGGAGACGGCCGAAGCGTCCCGTACACCGGCGCTGAAACCCTGGATTCTGTGGGGGTAGGGGTGACGATCACGGTACGTCCTCCTGTGGCTGATGTTGACGGGATAGGTTCCATGTCCCAGCCAGCATGAGCCGAGGGTGTGACATCAACCCGAGGTCTGGTATTTATCCTGGTCAACGCCTATAGGACGCCGACTCGGGAACCCGCCCCCAGCTCGATTCAGTACCCCTCTTCGACGTCCACCAGCCCGACGAGCTCGTGGCCGGCCGCGTACCGCTCGACATTCTCCCGGATGCGCTCTCCCAACAGGGGGCGGATCATCTCGATGGTGTCCGCGGTGTGGGGAGTGATGATGCAGTTGGGAAGATCCCAGAGCGGGTGCCCGTCGGGCAGCGGTTCCGGGTCGGTTACGTCGAGGGCGGCTCCGGCGATCGATCCCGAACCGAGCGCGGCCACCAGCTCATCGGTCTTCACGTGGCGCCCCCGGGCCACATTCACCAGCCACGCCTGCTCGTCCATCAACTCGAGCTCGGGCGCCCCGATGATCCCGGTGGTCGTCGGGCTCAAGGCCAGAGCCAGGAACACCACCAACGCTCCGGGGAGAACCTCATGCAACGCCGACAGGGTGACGGTACGAGCTGCCCCGGGGATCGGCTCGGCCTGACGCCTGACCACGGTCGCCTCCACCCCGAACGGCGCCAGCTGCTCCAGGAGGAAATGGGTGATCCCGCCGCCTCCCAGGATGGTCACCTTCTGGTCGTAGAGGCTGGTACCGGCGGGCGTGCCCCATGACCGGGCCCGGATGCGGGTGGGGAGCAGCCGCAATCCCGCCAGCGCGAGGGTCAGCGCGTGCTCGGCCACCGGCCTGCCGTAGGCACCCTTGGCGCTCGTCCATGTCCGGTCCGGGGTGAGAACGCCGGCCTCGACGAACTTCTCGACTCCCGCGAACGGCAACTGCACCCACTTCGCCTGGGGCGCCGTCTGCAGCGCGGCAGCCAGACCGGAAGCGTCAGCGGCATCCAACCAGACCACCGCTTCGGGCTGGTCCCCGATGTCGACCACCGTTCCGCCGCCCTTCTCGACGGCGGCCACTGCAAATCGTCCGGGCTTTGGTCCAATGGCAACGCGAGGAATAGCCATTCCCGCACGTTACCGAGTCCGGTTGGGCTGGGCGGCGCCGAACAGAAGCGGACCCGGAACCGGCGGCCGGCCTACTGCCACCGTCGAGCGCATCTCCACGACATTTGCTTCAATAGGGACACTTCGACAGGGGGGTGATGGGGTGAAGCGATGATCGTTCAGTTCAACGTGCGGGACTTCCTCGATCGCGCCGAGTCGGCCTACCCGGAACGCCCAGCCGTCATCGACGAGCCCGATCAACCGGCCGCGTCGTGGGGAACGATGACCTTCGCCGAGCTGGCCGGGCGGGCCCGGGCCCAGGCTGCCGGCCTCGACGCGTTGGGCATCGCCCCGGGCGACCGGGTGGCGATGGTTTCACACAACTCGGCCCGGCTACTGACTTCGTTCTTCGGGGTCTGCGGGTGGGGCCGCACCTTGGTCCCCATCAACTTCCGTCTGGCGCCGGCCGAGGTGGCCTACATCGTCGAACATTCCGGCGCATCGGTGCTGCTGATCGATCCCGAGCTCGACGACGCCCTCGCCGACGTCAAAGCCCCTCACCGGTTCGTGATTGGCGCCGACACCGATCCGATCCTCTACCCGTCGGGGGCGGAGCCCCGGGACTGGGAAGGCGACGAAGAGGCCACCGCAACCATCAACTACACCTCGGGCACCACGGCCAGGCCGAAAGGGGTGCAGCTCACCCACCGGAATTGTTGGGTGAATGCCACGGTGTTCGGTTGGCACACCCAGGTCTCCGATCGGGATGTCTACCTGCACACCCTGCCGATGTTCCACGCCAACGGATGGGGCATGCCCTGGGCAACCACCGGCATGGGCTGTCCGCAGGTGGCCCTCCGCAAGGTAGACGGCACCGAGATCCTCCATCGGGTCGACCGACACGGGGTGACCCTCCTCTGCGCGGCGCCGGCGGTGGTCAACGCGGTGCTCGATGCGCTTCCCACCTGGGACGGGCCTGTCCCCGGACGGGACAAGACCCGGATCATCGTCGCGGGAGCCCCTCCGCCGAGCCGGACCATCGAGCGGATCGAGGCTGAACTCGGATGGGAGTTCATCCAGATCTACGGATTGACGGAGACCGCTCCGCTGCTGACCATCAACCGGCAACGGGCCGAATGGGATGACCTCTCGTCGGGCGAACGGGCCCGGAAGCTCATGCGGGCCGGGGCGCCGGCGCTGGGAACGGGGCTGTCCATCAGCGGAGACGGCGAGGTCCTGGCTCGGAGCAACACCGTCATGGAGGGATATTGGCAGCAGCCGGATGCCACCGAATCCGCCATGGAGGGAGGATGGTTCCATACCGGGGACGGCGGACTCCTTGATGATGAGAACCATCTGCAGATCCTCGATCGCAAGAAGGACGTCATCATCTCCGGGGGCGAGAACGTCTCCTCCATCGAAGTCGAGGATGCCATCTTCTCGCTGGCCGGGGTGGCCGAGGTCGCGGTCATCGGCATCCCGCACGACACCTGGGGCGAAATGGTGACAGCTCTGGTGGTGACAGACGACGGGGTCATCATCACCGAGGAGCATGTGATCACCCATTGCCGGACACTGCTGGCCGGGTACAAGTGCCCCAAACAGGTGGAGTTCCGGGAAGAACTCCCGCGCACCGCCACCGGCAAACTTCAGAAGTTCCGGCTGCGGGCCCCGTATTGGGAGGGCTACGAGCGCCAGGTCAACTGATCGTCCGTCGCCCCGTCGTCGGTCGGCGACGACAGGCCCGGCGACAGGCTCGGCGACAGCGCCCCGGCCTCCCTGGGAAGTGGCCAGGCGATAGATTCCGGCCCATGTCGGGTCCATTCGCACCGCCGGTCGAGCAATCGTGGATTCGGGTCTCGCCCCGGCTCGCCCGCATGCGTCGCGCCGAGCTGGTGACTTTCGGGGTTCCGGTGGTGGCCGGCCTCTCCGTTGGCCTCTTGTTCGTCTCCGCCCTGGCCGGCGCGGCTGGAGGCATCGTCGCCCTGGCTATCGGGGTGCTCGCCTGGTTTTCCATCGGCCGCAATTGGCGGTCGTGGGGGTACGTGGAGCGGGTCGACGACCTCCTGGTCACCCACGGCGCCATGTTCAAGAAGCTGACCGTGGTTCCCTACGGGCGCATGCAGCTGGTCGACGTCGAGGCGGGTCCGATCGAGCGGCTGTTCGGTCTGGTCCGGGTGAAGCTCCACACCGCGGCGGCAACCACCGACGCCGAGGTGTGCGGACTCACGCCGGACCTCGCCGGTGCGCTTCGCGATCGGTTGACCGCCCTTGGCGAGGCTCATGCCGCCGGACTCTGACCCACCACCGGTTCAGGCCACACCACCACCCGAACCACCACCCCCACCGCCCACACCCGCCGCGCCTCCCCCCGACGAGACCTACCGCCTCCACCCGCTGACCCCGATAGCCCTCGGGGGACGAATCCTGGGGCTCGTCATCGTCTTCACCCTGTTCAGCCTGAGCGAGCAGCGCACCGGCACCGGTGGAGGAGGACTGCACTGGCCGACCTTCGCCGTCTACGGCGGTATCGGCGTCCTGGTCATCGTCCGAGGGCTGATCACGGTGGCGGTCACCCGCTACCACCTGGTGGGCGGCGAGCTCCGTATCGACAGTGGTCTGTTGCAGAAGCGGTCCAAGCGGATCCGGCTCAACCGGGTGCAGAGCATTGATGTCCTCGAGCCGCTGGCCGCCCGCATCTTCGGGCTGGCCGAGGTGAAGGTGACGACCGCCGGGAGCGAACACTCCTCGGCGCGCCTGCGCTACCTCGCCCTTCCGGTGGCCCAGGCGCTCCGCGCCGATCTGTTGGGGCGGTCAACCGGCGTCGGCGAAGGTGCAGAAGAAGCTCCCGAACGACCGCTGATCGTGGTGCCCCACGGCCGACTGGTCGCCGCGGTTCTGCTGGAAATGATCTCGTGGCGCCTGGTCTTCCTGGCCATCGGACCCGGGCTCGCCGCCATCGGTACGAGCAACGGCCACCGCGGCACCAGCGTGGCCGGCATCGCCCTGTTCGCCGGCTTCTTCATCGTGTTCGCCCACGCCGCCTGGCAACGGGTCAACTCGCTGTGGGAGTTCACCGTCACCGAATCTCCCGACGGCCTCCGAATTCGCCACGGGCTCCTCTCCACCAGCCGGCTGACAGTGCCCCCCGGGCGGATCCAGGCCATCCTCATCCACCAACCCATGTCGTGGCGGCCGTTGGGATGGGTGCAGGTTCGCATGAACGTTGCCGGCTACGGCCGGGCGTCGACCAAGAACACCACCCTGATCCCGGTCACCGATCGCGCCTTCGCCGAGTCGCTGGTGGGTTGGGTGTTGGGGGGAATCGATCTCAACGCCATCCCGCTGAGCCGGCCCCCCCGCCGAGCTGCCCTTCGAGCTCCGTTTTGGTGGCGAGGGGAGTTGGCTGGCTCCGACGACCGGGTGTTCGTCGTCCACCACGGGATGTTGTCTCGCACCATCGACCTGGTGCCCCACGCCCGCACCCAGAGCGTGCGGCTCACCGCCGGGCCTGTCGAGCGCGCCCTTCGACTCGCCAACGTGCACCTCGACTCCACCCCCGGTCCGGTGAGGACCCGAGCTGCCCGGCGGGATGCCGACGAAGCCAGAGCCATGCTCGATCTGCAGGTAAGGCGGGCTCGGGACGCGCGCCAGCTCGACTCGGCTGCGTTCCAGCCACCAGAGGCCGAGGCTCGGGTGCTGGCCCCGGCTCCGCAGTCCTCCTTGGGACCGACGACCCGCCATCAGCGAATCGGGAGCTGAACGGCCCTATAGTCCCTGTGGCCGATCGTCCCTCTGAAAACAGGGAGATGTCCCTGGAAACGACCAGTTTCCAACCAGGTTGAAAGAAGGCCGGCGTGAAGACGATCCGCTTCACCGGAGTGCTCATCATCGGGGCGCTGATCCTGGCCTCCTGCAGCTCGAGCACTCCCTCGGCTTCGAGCACCTCCACCACGTCACCGGGATCGGGCAGCTCCACCAGCTCCACCACCACGACTGCGGTCGTGACCAACTCCACCGGAAGTGCCGCGCTGTCCACCGTGTGGCCGACCTGTTGTGCCGCCAACCTCACCGCCATCGGCAAGGCCGCCGAGGCCGTGGGCAATGACGTTACCCAGATTGGGAAAAACGGTGGCTCCGGCTCCACCGCTCAGCTCGTCAAGGACCTCGGCACCCTGTCAACTGCCGTGTCTTCGGGTTTGCAGGCCACCTCCACTGCCCTGAGCCAGGTATCGAATGCGGGCCTGACGAGCTACAACAACGCCCTGTCCGGGCTCCGCACCGCCACCAACAATGCAAAGTCCGGATGTTCGAGCACAACCAACGCCTGCCTGAACGACATCCAGAGCATTGAAGGAAAGCTGACTTCGGTCACCGATACCGCGTCACAGCTGAATACCCAGGTAACTGGCTCCTGACCCGGGCCGGCCGACGACAATTGCCACCTGGCGGACCTACACCGGCTCCACCCAACTGACACTGACCAGTCGACCAGCTCGATCCGCGATGGAGCTATTGATCGAGGTGGCTAACGATCGCCAGCCGCGCCAGAACCCGCGCCGACCGACGCCGAGACTCGAACCGCGGCGGCACCTTCAACCGACAGCCAGCGGGTGATCCGCTCGAGGGTCCAAGCCGGTGCCTCCATCATGGGGATGTGGCCCACGCCGGGGGCGACGTCGAAGGTCCAGGTGGGCTTCGACATGCTCAGCTGCCGGGAGGCGGCCAGCGGCACCAACCGGTCGGCGTCGCCCTGGATCAGCAGGGTCGGCTGTTCGACGGCCCGGAGTCGCCTCGCGAACGCCCGCGGCCGCAGGAGGTGCTGGGACAGCGAACGGGCCGACGACAGGTAGGCGCCGTCCAGGGCCGCCCGGTCGGCGCCGTTCAGGAAGGCGACCTGGGCGGCGACGAGATCGGGCGGGATGCGGGACGAATCGACGCAGCAGGCGTCCAGCACCCGATGTACCGATCGCTCGGCGGACAGGTTCTTCCGGCGCTGGTTCAAGAATGACTCGCCCAGGCCCGGCGTGGCCCCGAGCAGAAATCCGGCGATCGCCCGCGGGTGGGTCCACCCCCACCGGGTGGAGGGCAGGGCCGGGTCGATGAGGATCAGGCCGGAAACGGAACCCGGCTCGTCCATGGCCTGCAGGGTCGCCACCAGCCCGCCCATCGAGTTGCCGACCAGGATGACCGGACGGCCGGCCACCTCTTGCAGAAATCCGCCCAGCAACCGGCGCTGACCGTCGATGTCGGCCGTCCGGGTTCCGATCGGGGTCCGGCCGTGACCGACCAGATCGAGGGCCAGGACCCGGGCGTGGGACGCCAGCGAGGGGGCCACGGCCATCCAATTGAGATGGGAGCCGCCCAGACCGTGCACGCACACCAGGGTTGGTCCGGCCTTCGGCCCCTCGAACTCCACGTAGTTGACGGGGCCTTCGACGTCAGCGGTCAGCGAGGCGGGGAAGGACACCGGAGGTGCAGGCACGGAGGTGACGATACCGGCTGTGGCATCATCATGAGCGTGACCGGCCCCCTCGACGAGTCCGGCGAGACCGCCTGAATCGTCATGGCCGCGACTCGCACCGTGATGGCCGAAGCGGCCAAGACCCTGGGCCGGAGAGACCCGGTCCTCAAGGCGCTCGTCAAACAGTACGGCTACCCACCGGGTCGACCCCATGTACCGGCGTCGATGCGGTTTGCGGTTCTGGCCCGCTCGATCCTCTACCAGCAACTGGCGGGCAAGGCGGCTGCCGCCATCGAGGGCCGCTTCGTCGACGCCCTCGGCGGGGAGGTCACCCCCGAGCGGGTCCTCGCCGTCTCGACCGAGGTCCTCCGGTCCTGCGGTCTGAGCGGAGCCAAAGCCCGGTCCATCCAGGACCTGGCCGACAAGGTCTCGTCCGGGCTGATCTCGCTCGACCGTATCGGCCGACTGTCTGATGAGGAGGTGGTCGAGCACCTGATCCAGGTTCGGGGCATCGGGCAGTGGACGGCGGAGATGTTCCTGCTGGGAACCCTGGGTCGGCTCGACATCTGGCCGGTCGGGGACTACGGGGTCCGGGCCGGCTTTGCCCGGTGCTGGCAACTGCCCGAAATCCCCACCCCCAAAGAGCTCATGGTGTTGGGTGACCCGTATCGGCCGTATCGGAGCGTGGTGGCGTGGTACTGCTGGCGGGTCATGGACACCCGCCTCCCGGAGTAGCCGGCACCACAAGCACCCCCCGCACCACCCCGAGCACCACCCCACACCACCCCCACCACCCCAGCCCGACCCCCACAGCCGTTCGCGGTTCACCGCCCACCGTGGGTGATTACGATTCCGCTGTGCCCTCTCCCACCTGGAAGCTCGCCCTGTCGAGGACGATGATGTCCGCCCTCCACACCGCCACCCGCCGGCAGGACCGCAGACTGCCGGCCTACCCGCCGCCCACCGACGACCCGTTCTATGCCTCCGATGAGGACCTGGCCGAGATCAAGCCGGGCACCCTCCTCGATTGGCGGCCGATCGCGTTGCGGGGGACCCACCTGAAGGTCGCCGCCGACGGCTGGCAGATCCGGTTCCGCAGCACCGACACCGGCGGGGAGCCGATCTCGTCGGTCGCCACCCTCTTCGTGCCGCAGACCTCATGGCCAGGAAGCGGCCCACGGCCACTGGTCTCCTACCAGTGCGCCATCGACAGCCTCGGCGCCAGCAGCGACCCGTCCTACACGTTGCGGCGAGGGAGTCAGCGCGAGGCGTTCCTGATGGCACTGGCCCTCCGGCGCGGGTGGGCGGTGGTCACCTCCGATTTCACCGGTCCGCGCCACGGCTACGGGGCGGGTCTGATCGCCGCCCGGATCAGCCTCGACGGCATACGCGCCTCGCTGGCGTTCGGACCCGGCGGCCTCGACCCCAGTACGCCGGTGGGTGCGTGGGGCTATTCCGGGGGCGGTCAAGCCACCGCCTGGATCGCCGAGCAGCAACCGAGCTATGCCCCCGACGTCCGGTTGGTGGCGATGGCCGCAGGAGGCGTACCCACCGACCGGCGTGCCCTCCGGCGGATCGACGGTGGTTTCTTCTCCGGCCTGGCCCTCGGCGCCGCGGTGGGCATCGACCGCGAGTACCCCGAGACCAAGTTGGAAGTGATCCTCAACGACGAGGGACGGCGGGTCGTCAACGAGATCGCCGACATGAGCGTCGACGAGCTGGTCGCCTACTTCCCGTTCCGGAGCCTCCGGGAGCTCACCACCGAGCCGGACCCGTTCGATACCGAAGGCACCCGGGCCACCAACGAGGAGTTGAGGCTGGGACAGCTACTGCCGGCGTGCGCCGTCTATCTGTACCACTCGAGGCACGATCAGCTGATTCCCATCTCCGGGGCGGACGAACTGGCGGCGATCTACCGGAAGGGTGGCGTCGACGTCACCCTGCGCCGCACCCACCTGGGCGAGCACATCGGTGCCGTCCTGAGCTCGACCCCCGGCGCCCTGCGCTTCCTGTCGGCCCGACTCAACCGCTGAGCCCAATGGGTCAAGGTCGCCTACACGGCTGAGACTGCCGCCTCGAGGTCAGTCCTTGCCGCCCTTGCCCTTGTTGCCACCCCCGGGCCCGGCCGCAGTGGTCGGCGTCGTGGTCGCCGGTTGGGTCGGAGCCGGTGTCGGCGTGTTCAGACCCAGAGCCGTCAACAGGTTCAGAAGCCCTGTCTGGATCGCCACGTTTTCCGAAGGCGTGATCGCGCCACTGTCGATGCCATGGGCTATCGACGTAGATGTTTGCTGGTATACGGTCGTCGCCTGAGCGGACTTTCCGGTGGCGACATCGGTGACCATCTGTTGGGCGTTGGTGGAGATCATCTGGCCGAGGCTGGGAGAAATGGTTCCCGCCGTCACCCCGGAGGCGACCGCGCCAACCAGGGAGGCCAGTGCCTGCGCCGAGGTCGGAGGACTGGTGGTGGTGGGTGCCGAGGTCGTCGTCGGCGGGTTGGTCGTGGTCGTCGAGTTGCTGGCCGGGGTGCCGCCGCCGTTGAGTCCGAAGGCGAGGATCAACCCAACTACCAGCGCCGCCACCAACAGAGCCCCGAGCCATGCCAACCGTCTTCGTCGGACGGCCGAGGGTCGGGTGCCGGTGCCGACCAGGAGCGATGGCGGAGCCACCCGGGTGTCGCCTGGAATCACCCCGGTGGTACCGCCCGCAGCTCGGGCCGGGCTCACCTTGGTGATGTCGTCGGCCGGGGTGGTGGCGATCTGCTCGGTGGCGAGCCCCGGCGATGGTTCCCACGGCGCCGCCAGCGCCGCGGTGTCGAGCAGGTCGGCCACCTCGACGGCGCCGAGTCGCTGGTCGGGTCGGTCATGGAGCATCCCGCTCAAGAGCACTTTCCAGGGGACGGGAAGATCGGCCGGGATCGGGACCGGTCCGGCCAACCGGCGGGCCATCATCTCGCCAGGTGATCCCTGGTACACCTGCTCGCCGGTCACGCACTCCAAGAGGACCAGGCCGAGCGACCAGATGTCGGCCGACGGCCCCACCTGATGATTCTCGAGTTGCTCGGGCGCCATGTAGGCGGCAGTGCCCAAGGTGGTCCCGTCGAGGGTGAGGGTCGAGACGTCGATGAGGCGGGCGATCCCGAAGTCGCCCAAGCGGGCCTCTCCGTCGGCATTGACCAGGATGTTGGCCGGCTTCACGTCGCGGTGCACGACGCCCCGCTCGTGCACATACGCCAGGGCGTCGGCCACCGACGCCCCCAACTCGGCGGTGGCCGCCGGCGCCAGTCGGCCTCGACGCAGGATCTCGGCCAGGTTCGATCCGTCGACGTACTCCATCACCAGATAGGCCTGGTCGCCGGTCACCCCGGTATCAAGCAACCGGACGAGACCGGGGTGATCGAACCCTTCGAGGGCGCGAGCCTCCTGGGCGAGCCGCCGGGCCAGATCGGGGTCGCCGGAACGAACGATCTTGATGGCCACCTCTCGACCGGTGTCCTGGTCGACCGCCAGGTAGACGTCGGACATCCCACCCCGGCCCAGGAGCCGACCGAGCCGGTACTTCCCGGAGAGAAGCTCGGTGGCGGAAGTCATGGTCGGTGCTCGGTCAGGGTCATAGCGTGTTCAGTTGGTGGCGAACATCTCACCGAGGGTGGTGGAGCCGACAGCCTCCCGATTCGAGTTTCCCCCATTCGTCGGCTTTCGCGCCAGAAAGAGGAGATCCCTCGATCGTCCCACCATGTGCTCTCGATGTTTGTCGGGTCAGCCGACGGGTACGTCAATAGACGGGTCCATTTTGGCCCAGGGATGCGGGACATCCTGCACGCCGCGAATTCTATGAGGGGAGTCGGGCATGACGACTGCTATCAGCGGAAACAACCAATGGCCAGAAACGATGGGCGGGCCGCGTTCACGGTCGGCGAACCCGGGCCGCGAGATCGGCCTCAACCGGGCCACCCGATCGTTGTCGGCCAGCCTGTGGTCGCTCGGGGTGTTCACACTGCTCATTTCCGCGTGGGCCGGGATCATCCCCTACCTGGGTCCCACATTCAGCTTCAGCGCCGACGGCGCCGGTGCCTGGCAATGGAGTTTGACCCACTCTGTCCTGGCCCTGGTCCCCGGGGCCATCGGTTGCCTGGTGGCCTTCTCCTTCCTTGCCCCCCTCTCCCCCGAAAGCGTGGCCAGACGACGGGTGAGCCTGACGATTGCCGGGCTAGTGGCAGTGGTGTGTGGCGCCTGGTTCGTCATCGGGCCACTGGCGTGGCCGATCGTGGACAACACCGGCCAGTACTTCGTGGCTACCGACCCGTTGCGTGGACTGGCCAACCAGGTCGGCTACGCCTTCGGTCCCGGATTGATCCTGGCCGCCTGCGGGGCTTTCGCCATCGGCTGGGCCGTCCGCCACAACCGGCCGCTCGAAGCCGTCGGCGCCGACGACCCGGTCGCCGTCGAGGAATCCGTTTCAATCGTGCGGACCGAGCCGGCGCCGTTGTTGTCGGCACCGCTCTCCACGCCACCGCCCGCCGCCGCGGCGACGACCGAAGCCGGCACCCCGGCCCCGTCGGCCGCACCACCACCAGCCGCGGCAGACCCGACACCGCCGCCCGCTCCGCCCGCCTCAGCTGCCCCGGCCGCGCCATCTGCGCCGGCAGAGACGATGTCCTCTGCCCAACCGATGGCGTCGGCCCCACCGATGAAGCCGGTGCAGTCGGGTATTCCCGATGCCAACCAGATCAAAGACAACTGACGGCTTCTAGTCGGGGATGACCGCGGGCTCACCACCCACCAGTGGCGTCCGCGGAAGCTGGTTCCGGGGTAGGAGAGACGCTCGCGCCGGGGATCCGGGACAACCGCTGAAGGTCGCGCCGTCGGGCGAACAGTTCGAGATCGCCCATGGTGAGCAACGGGCAACCATCGTCGAAGTGGGTGGAGGGATTCGCACTTACGCCGTCGGTGATCGCCAGGTCCTTGACCCCTACCCGCTCGACGCCATGTGCGACGGCGCCCATGGCGCGGTGCTGGTGCCCTGGCCCAATCGCCTGGCCGACGGGAAGTACCAGTTCGACGGGGTCGACTACCAAGTCGCCCTCACCGAGCCGGCCAAGCAGAACGCCATCCACGGGTTTCTGATGTGGCGGCCGTGGCGGGCCCTCGAGCACGAACCCAACCGGGTGGTGATGGGAACACGGTTGCACCCGATGATGGGGTACCCGTTCGACGTCGACGTACGGGTCACTTACCACCTCGACGGCGGCGGCTTGACGGTGACGACGGATGCCACCAACCAAGGCGACGGGCCCTGCCCCTACGGATGCGGCCAACACCCCTACCTCTCCCCCGGCGCCGGCCTGATCGATGACTGTGTGCTCGAGCTCACCGCCGCCACCCGGATCGTCACCGACGATGTCCGCCAGCTCCCGACCGGGAACCAGGCGGTCGAGGGCACCGTGTTCGACTTCCGAACCGCCAGGGAGCTCGGAGACCTGCACATCGACTTCGCCTTCCAGGACCTGATCCGGGACGATGACGGCCGGGCCTGGGTCCGGTTGGCGGCCTCCGACGGTCACCGGGCGGAACTGTGGGTCGATGACACCTATCCGATCATCGAGCTGTACACCGGTGACACCTTGGACCCGTCGCGCCGTCGGCGCGGCATCGGCGCTGAACCGATGAGCTGCCCTCCCAACGCCTTTGCCAGCGGGGACGGGTTGGCCCGGCTCGAACCCGGAGACACCTTCACCGCCTCTTGGGGAGCGCGGCTCGGCTGACCATCGGCCCACATCGCCGGTCCGGATGGTCGACGTGAGATCATCTCCGCATGTCTGAGGACGTGGCGTGGCTGGGCGACCGGCCACCCGAGCAGATCGAGCTGGGCCACCTCACGCTGGTCCGGATGACACCCGGCGATGCGCCGGCCGTGGTGACGGCGGTGAATGCCAGCCTCGCCCAACTCCGCCCCTGGATGCCCTGGGCCCAGGTGCCGGCAACCCCGGAGTCGATCGGGACCTTCCTCGTGAATGCGGACTCGCAGTGGGAGGATTTCCGCGAATTCCAATACCTGATCCACGATGCCCCCACCGAGCCGATCATCGGGTGCTGCGGACTCCACAACCGGATCGGCATCGGCGCCCTGGAGATCGGCTACTGGGTTCACGCCGACCACATGGGACGCGGGGTGGCCACCGCCGCCGCCCGGGGTCTTACCGACGCCGCCCTCCACCTCCGGGGGGTGGAACGGGTCGAGATCCGCTGCGATGCGGCCAACACACGCAGCGCCGCGATTCCCCCGAAGCTCGGGTACCGCCTCGACCGGGTCGAAACCCGTTCCCCGACGACGCCGGGAGAAACCGACTCGCACCTGATCTGGGTGCTCGATCGGACCTGAGACGAACCCGACCGACATGACCGCGCTGCCTCTGGATCACCCTGCGCGGATGCCTGGTGTGGGCGAGGAAACCGTGAGCCACCACGGCCCAGCCACCATCGCCGACCGATTCAGGGGGCCAGCCAACGATTCTGCTGGCGCTACTGATTCCCGGCGATGGCGACCACCGGCTTGTTGAGGGTCTGGGCCCCGGTGGAGCCGAAGAAGCCGGCGTCCCCGTAGTTGAAGATCCCGCCGTCGGAGGCCACCAGCCAGTAGCCCTTGCCGTCAAAGGTTGAGGAGATGCCGACCACCGGCTTGTTGAGGGTCTGGGCCCCGGTGGAGCCGAAGAAGCCGGCGTCGCCGTAGTTGAAGATCCCGCCGTCGGAGGCGACCAGCCAGTAGCCCTTCCCGTCCGGAGTCGAGGCGATGCCGACGATCGGCTTGTTGAGGGTCTGGGCCCCGGTGGAGCCGAAGAAGCCGGCGTCGCCGTAGTTGAAGATCCCGCCGTCGGAGGCGGCCAGCCAGTAGCCCTTGCCGTCAAAGGTTGAGGCGATGCCGACGATCGGCTTGTTGAGGGTCTGGGCCCCGGTGGAGCCGAAGAAGCCGGCGTTACCGAAATTGAAGATCCCGCCGTCTGATGCCACCAGCCAGTAACCGCCGATCGCCGTCAGTGCGGGTGAAATGACCGCAGGCGGGGGTGGCGCCGGAAGGGTCGAATTGTGGGCCGACGCGAACACCGTGCCCGTCAGCTGGGAGATACTTGGGCTCGTCGTCCCGTCGAGGGTCACGCTCACGCAGACGGGCGGACCGGCGCTCAGGGTCGGGCCGGGATCTCCGACAACCGACTCCCACTCACCGTTGCCGGCATTGCCGGCCGGGTTGAACCAAACGAACGTGGTGCCATGCTGCAGGTTGCAGTCGACAATGACAACCGAGGTGAAGCTGTTGCTCGGCGACAGGGACACATCGAAGAAGCAGTTCGGAACGAATCCAACTGGGGCCGTCACCGGATCATGAAGATAACCGTCGAGGTTGACGGTGCCCTGACCCCCGCTCGCGGTCACCGTTGTCGCGTTCTTGGACACGGTCGCGGTGCCGCCAGGGGTCGTCGACGTACCGCTGGTCAGCGTCTGTTCACACAGGTCCCCGTCGCCGTTCACCACGACCAACGTATCGCTGGCGGTGTTCCCCGGGACGATACTTTGAGCGGAGGTGACTGCACCCGTTGTGTTGACGAGGGTACCGACCGCGGTCGCGGTGACGCTGACCGAAAAAGTGCACGTTGCACCGATCACCAACGTGCCACCGATCAGAGTCACCGAGTTCGATCCGGCGATCGCCGTCACCGTGCCGCCGCATGACCCGGACAGACCATTCGGCGTGGAGACCACCAATCCAGCCGGGAAGGTGTCAGTAAAGGCGACACCTGTCATGTCGGCGAAGTTGGTAACCGGATTGGTGATGGTAAAGGTCAGCGTCGTCGATCCAGTGAGCGCAATCGTTCGGTCGGAAAAGGACTTGGAGATGACCGGCGGATCGTCCGCACGCGCCGCGCCGGCCTTGGTGATCCCCACCCCCACAAGACCGAACGAAGCAATGGCAATGACGACCGCACCGACGATGAACTTGCCGAGTCGATTTCGCATGTCGCGAGAATAACCCTCGGAACATCCCGCCACCTGCCTCTTTGTCGCCGCTATTTCCTTCGTCACCCGCATCGACTCCTTGACTCGCAAGGTGTTGTCCCCGCCACGCAGAGTCACCGCAGAGGCCCGCTCGACGGGATCTGGATTCCGACGCCGCTATCAGAAGGAGGAAGTCGATGAGCGATACTTCCACTTGACACGTGACCGAATAGTCACATATTATCCACCTGTGGACGCGGTATTCAGAGCCCTCGCCGATCCGACCCGGCGAAGCCTGCTCGATGAGCTCTTCCGGGAGGACGGGCAGACGTTGAGCGCGCTCGAGGAACGTTTCTCGATGACGCGCTTCGGCGTGATGAAGCATCTGAAGCAACTCGAGGAAGCCAGGTTGGTGGTCACCAAGCGGCGAGGCCGCGAGAAGCTCCACTTCCTGAATCCGGTCCCGATCAGGCTCGTCCACGACCGGTGGGTGAGCAAATATGCCGAGCCCTGGGTGGCAACGCTCAGCGGCCTCAAGAACAGATTGGAGAGTCCCATGGAGAAGGTGTTCGAGATCTACATCCGGACCACCCCCGAGCGCCTCTGGGAGGCCGTCACCGACCCGGAGATCAGGGCCAAGTACAACTTCGGAGCCGGAGTTACCTCCGATTGGAAGCCGGGCTCCCGCCTGGAGATGGGGCCTTTGCATGGAGCCGGACACCTCCTCGGTGAGGGCGAGGTCATCGAGGTCGATCCGCCGCGTCGACTCGTCCACACCATGGTTGCGCTCTGGGGTGATGACGTGAAGAGCGAAGGGGCGTCGAGGGTTACATGGGAAATCGAGCCAATCGGTGACTCCTGCCGCCTCACCCTGACCCACGACCAGCTACGCGAGAACGGCAACGACCAGATCTACGGCGGCTGGCCGATGATCCTCTCAGGCCTGAAGACGTGGCTGGAGACCGGCGAGTTGCTCACCACGCCGGGGTCGTTGATGTACAGCTCCTGAGCCCAGCAATCGGCGCCGGATGCTGCGGCGATCTGGCCCGGGGTCCCAAACGGCCCGATATTCAGTTCTGTCGGTTTGCCCTTTGACCTGTGACGTCCCGATCGACCGGGGCCTCATTAGCCTGCGCCCATGGGAAGCGGCAACGAGAATCTCGCCAACCGTCTTCCCGCAGGGGTAACGGATCGTCGCGGTCGAAACCGGGTCGCCTTGGTGCTCGGTGTCTCGGTGATGGTGATGTGGTTGTTGCCGGGCGCGGTTGGCGGCAGGTCCACTTCGGCGGCGGCCACCGCCGGGGACAACTCCTGGACGGTGTACCACCAGGACTCCGCCGGCACCGGCGTGGACACCTCCGCAGCCGCGGTCAACACCCCGCACCCGGCGTGGACGTCGCCCGGACTCGACGGCCAGATCTATGGGGAGCCGCTGGTTTCCGGCGGACAGGTCTTCGTGGCGACAGAGAACGACACTGTCTACTCACTGTCATCGTCGACCGGTGCCATCGCGTGGTCGACCCATCTCGGCACACCGGTGCCTTCGGGATCGCTCCCCTGCGGAGACATCAGCCCGACTGTGGGTATCACTGGCACCCCGGTGATCGACCCGACCCGATCCGAGATCTTCGTCGTGGCTGACGAGCTGCAAAACGGAAGTCCCGTCCACGTCCTGGTCGGCCTCGACACCACGTCGGGTCGTACCGAGATGACCAAGAACGTCGACCCGACCGGCGCCAAGCCGGCCGCGCTCCTGCAGCGAACCGGATTGACGCTGGACGCCAACCAGGTGGTATTCGGATTTGGCGGCAATTACGGGGATTGCTCCATGTACCGAGGTTGGCTGGTGGGGGTGAATGAATCCGGGGGTGCCCCGGTCGACTTCGCGGTCGACTCCGGACCTGGCGAGAGCCAGGGTGCGATCTGGATGGGCGGCGCCGCCCCGGAAGTCGACAGTGATGGGAACCTGTGGATCGGAGTCGGGAACGGATCGGTGACCACTCCTGGGGAGGCCTACGACTACAGCGACTCGGTCCTCGAGCTCTCGTCTACCTTTCACCTGCTCCAGTACTTCGCCCCGACCTCGTGGGCGTCAGACAACGCTCACGATCTCGACCTATCGATGGCGCCGGCGCTGTTGGCGGACGGCCAGGTGGTGGCGTCGGGCAAGTCGGCCCACGCCTATCTCCTGAATGGCGGTCATCTGGAAGGTATCGGTGGGCAGGAGTCCGATCTGGCTTCGGTGTGCGGTGACGATGTCGACGGAGGGACCGCAGTGATGGGGACGACGGTCTTCCTTCCCTGTCTGAGCGGCATCGTGGCTCTGCAAGTGGGGACTTCGCCGGCCCGGCTCCAGGTTCTCTGGACCTCGCACACCGGCGGCGGACCGCCGATCATCGCCGCGGATCGGGTGTGGACTATTGGCCAGGACGGCATGCTCAGCGGGCTCAACCCGACCACCGGCGCCGTCGAACAGCAAGCCGCCATCGGTACGCCGGTCAACCACTTCCCGACTCCCAGCGTCGGGAGCGGGGTATTGGTGGCCGCGGCCGGCTCCCACGTTGTCGCCTTCGCCGCTCCCCCAACGTCTTCGTCCTCCCGCTCATCGACCACCACCCTGACGACCCTCTCTCCTGCCCGGTCGCCCGCTCAACCTCGCGGAGGGTTCCCCGTCGTTGCGATCATCGCCCTGGCGGCCGGCGCGGCGATTCTCATCGGAGTGATTGCTTGGTTCGTCCGGAGACGTGCGCGAAGTCGACCTGTCTGACCCGACTGATCTGCGGACGGGATGCTCGTGAATCACCTCCCGCTACGGGGCTAAGCCGTGTCCGTCTACTGGCCAGCGCGTGATCCGCGACCCCTGGCACATTCTGGCACCTTCCTGGTCTTGACATGGTGCCAACATGGTGCCAGAGTGGTGCCATGGACCTCCGAATGTACATCGAGAACCTCCAGAGCCAACTGGCGATGGCCGCCGAGGCCGGCGGTGAAGAAGCCCGGGTGCTGGCGGAGCGCCTGGTGGCACCCTTAGACGCCGCCATCCGGCTCACGTTGTTCGACGTTCTGGCCGCCGCCGCCGAAGAGATCACCTGTGACCTCGCGCCGGGCTCGGTCGAGGTCCGGCTGAGGGGACGTGACCCCGAATTCGTGGTGACGGCACCACAGGTGGATCTGTCCGCCGACGACCCGGCCTACGGCGATGACAACGATCTATCCCCGGACGGCCGGACCCTGTCCGCTATCTCGAACCCCGCTTCTGTCGACGGCGACGAGGGCACCATGTCGCGGATCAACCTTCGCATGCCCGATCAGCTGAAAGCTCGGATCGAGCAGGCAGCCGGGATTGAGGGGCTTTCGGTCAATGCCTGGCTGGTACGCGCCGCCACTGCGGCGTTGGAACGAACCGATCTGGACCGAGCCCGCCCCCGACGGTCCCCGTATGGCGCCCAGCGCTACACCGGCTGGGCCCGCTGACCGAACCCAGCCAGGCATGCCTCACACCATTTCTCTCAACCACCCGAGCCCGAGCACCCGCCAACCCACCGAAAGGATTGCAATGCCTAGTTTCGATACTCCCGATCCCATCTCCGTCACCCTGGAAATCGGCGTCGGTGACGTCCGCATCGTGGCCAGCGACCGCGCCGACACCTCCGTGGAGGTCCGCCCGAGCGACGCATCCAGGAGGTCCGACGTGACCGCCGCCGAACTCACCGGGGTCGAGTACGCCGACGGCAGGCTGCACATCAAGTCCCCGAAGGGCTGGAAGCAGTATTCCTTCCGGAGCGGCCGCGACTCGATCGACGTGCAGATCGACCTTCCCACCGGCTCTGACGTACGCGGTGACCTCGGGATGGGCCAATTTCGCACCACTGGCCGGCTCGGCGAATGCCGCTTCAAGACCGGGGTCGGCGACATCCAAGTTGACCGCACCGGGCCAGGACGGCTGGCGACGGGCGCCGGTGACATCACTGTGGATCAGATCACCGGGGACGCGGAGATCTCCACGGGAACCGGCACATTGCAGATCGGCAGCATCGACGGCTCTGCCACCGTCAAGAACTCCAACGGTGACACCTGGATCGGCGAGGTCGCCGGCGACCTCCGGATGAACGCCAGCAATGGCAGGATCGCAGTCGACCAGGCGCACGCCACGGTCGCCGCCAAGACTGCCAATGGCGATGTCCGGATCGGTGAGGTGGAGCGGGGCGCCGTCGTCGCCCAGACCGCCTACGGGAAGGTCGAGGTCGGCGTCCGGGAGGGTGTCGCCGCCTGGTTGGACCTCGACACCCACTTCGGCAACGTGGAGAACTCCTTGGATCCCACCGGGCGTCCCTCGACCACTGAGGACACCGTCGAGGTACGGGCCCGAAGCTCCTTCGGCGACATCACCGTCCACCGATCTCTTGCTAGCCAGACCGGGAAGGGCCCGAAATGACCAGCACCACCCGTCAGCCGGGAACCGGTCACCCTTTAGGCGACCAGTTCCGGATCTGACCAGGCAAACCCCTCGCCATCGACCAACTCGGCCTCCTCGCCGTTGTCGACCTCGTCGACATTTGGCGCGGCACCCGCACCCGCCGCCACCGGGGCAGGAAGACGGACCAACGTGGCCACCATGATCAAGGCGACGAGCCCGAACAACGCGCCGGCACCGAAGGCCACATCGAGCCCGTGGACCAACGATGCCCGGGCGCCCACGCCGGTCCCCAGCTGTGAATGACCGGCCGCCGCGCTCAGCACCGTCACCAGGACGGCCAATCCGAGAGCCGCGCCGACCTGCTGGATGACGTTGACCAGTCCCGAGGCCGCCCCGGCGTCGCCGGGCTCCACCCCGGACAGCGAAGCGGTGGTCAGGGGCACCAGCGCCGTCCCCGAGCCCAGGCCCAACAGGACCAAGGTGATCAAAACCCTGGGATAGGAGGTGCCGGCATGCAGCTGGGTCGCGAGAAGCAGGCTCACGATCGTCATGCTGATGCCCGACAGCATCAACACCTTGGGCCGGACCCGATTGACCAGTCCCTTGCTGACCAACTGCGATGACAGGAACACGGAAATGGGGATGGGCAGGAAGTCGATGCCAGTCCGGAGCGGTGAGTACCCCTCCACATCCTGGAGGAACTGCCCGAGGAAGAAGAACATGCCGAACATGCCGGCGTACATCAGCCCTCGGGAGACATTGGCGGCGGTCCGGGTCCCGTTGGCCAGCAGCCGTAGCGGCAGTATCGGTTCCTTGGCCCGGGTCTCGACCCGTACGAACGCGCCCAGCAAGAGGGCACCCACCGCCAGGGCACCCAGCGTCACCGGGCTGGCCCAACCGTCGGTGCCCGCCTCTACCAGTCCGAGCACGATGCCGCCCATGCCGAACGTAGAGGTCAGGGCGCCGGCCACGTCGAAGTGTCCGTGTCGACCCTCGGTCTCCTGTAACGCCACACGACCTATGGCCCAGACGACGATTCCGATCGGCACGTTCACGAACATCACCCATCGCCACGAGACCAGCTGGGTGAGCACCCCGCCGGCCACCAGCCCGATGGCACCCCCGGCGGCCGACACCGTGGTGAAGAGTCCGATGGCCCGGACCCGCTGGGGCCCGTCGGAAAACACGGTGGTCAGCAGGGCCAGTGACGAGGGGGCGGCCAGGGCGGCGCCCAACCCCTGGAGGGCGCGAGCGGCCAGAAGCATCCAACCGGAAACGGCAAACCCTCCCAGGAGCGAGCTCACAGAGAAGATGGCGATGCCGGCCAGGAAGGTCCGGCGACGGCCGAGGAGATCGCCGGATCGGGCGCCCAGCATGAGAAGCCCGCCGAAGGTGAGCAGGTAGGCATTCAGGACCCAGGAGAGCCCACTTCCGGAGAAATGGAGGCCCGCCTGGATATGAGGAAGGGCGACATTGACGATCGTGGTGTCCAGCACCACCATGAGCTGGGCCGCCAGGATGACGAAGAGGAACACGGTAGGGCTGGCGAGCCGGCGCCGTGAGGCTCCTGGGGGTCCCGGATCGGCGATACGGGCGACTCTGGGGCGCGTTTGAAGAAGAGACAGAGGGGACATGGTTTGTCCGACCTTTCCGCTGATATGGTGTGGGGAGCAATCGGAAGCTCCCTCCGGTTAGTATACGGAGGGATCCTCCGTTTTGCAAACCAGCGGTGATGGATTCCGGAGGGATGGAGAGAATGACAGATCAACCGAGGTCGGCGACAGCCACCGTGGATGAGGTCGACTCCCCTATGGAAGACGGCGATCCGACCCGCCCGATGCGGGCAGATGCCCGGCGCAACTACGACAAGCTGGTCGTCGCCGCCCATGACGTTTTCGCCGAGCAAGGCGGCGGGGCGTCCATGGACGCGATCGCCAAGGAGGCTGGGGT
Organism: Acidimicrobiales bacterium; assembly: GCA_035948855.1. Lineage (GTDB taxonomy): Bacteria > Actinomycetota > Acidimicrobiia > Acidimicrobiales > RAAP-2 > DASZIT01. The sequence goes on from DASZIT010000063.1 coordinate 24,579, forward strand.
GGGGGTCGGGACCCTGTACCGGCATTTCCCGAGGCGGATCGACCTCGTCGAAGCCGTCTACCGCGAGGACGTCGACGAGCTGGTCCGTACCGCCGAGGCGGCCGTCGCCAACCTGGAGCCATGGCCGGCGATGGTGGCCTACCTCGAGGGCTTCATCCGCTATGCCGCCGGCAAGCGGCAGTTCCTGAACGAGCTCCACGAGGCCTTTGAGAAGAACCCTGACCTCCGGCTAGAGGCGCGGGAACGCATCGACGGCGCGTTGAGCATCGTGCTCACCCGGGCCCAAGCCGCCGGCGTGGTGCGCAACGACCTCGACGGGCCAGACCTCATGCAGCTGCTGGGGTCGATGTGCATGAGCGCGACCCTGACCTCGGAGCAGAGCGCGCGGTTGCTGGTTGTGATCCTGGACGGGCTCCGCCCGCCGAAATCGCGCTGAGACACTCAGCCCCAGCCGCCCGCAACCTCACGAGGTCGAGGCGGGTGACCATCAGTCCGACGCCGATGTGAAGGGTGACGGCGCGCCGCTCTCGGGCTACGTCTCGCCTCCGCACCACCGTCATCCGTTTCCGGGTTCAGGTGATTCTCAGGGGGCCGATCCGGAGCCGGTAGCCTGTCCCCCCGTGTCAGCGAGCCAGCAAGTGGGTGCGGTGGTGATCGGCGCCGGCCCCTACGGCCTCGCTGCCGCCACACATTTGACGGAGCGCGGTGTCGAGCACCACATATTCGGGACGCCGATGGGCGGGTGGTTCGAGCACATGCCCAAGGGTATGTTCCTCAAGTCGACCGCCGGAGACTCGAGTATCAGCTCCCCCCACTCGAAGGCCGGCATCGGCGCCTGGTGCGCGGTTGCCGGTATCGACCCCTACGACAAGGACGGTGGTGAGACCCCCATCCCAGTCGACGAATTCGTCTCCTACGGCAAATGGTTCCAGGAGAAAGAAGTGCCCGAGCTCGAAGAGGAGCAGGTGGCAGGGATTGCCCGAGTCGGATCCGGGTTCGAGGTCGAGCTCGCGTCCGGTAAGCGGCTCAGGTCCGGGACGGTGGTGGTGGCGGTCGGAGCGGCTCCCTTTGCCTACGTGCCGCCTGAGCTGAAGGGTGCCGGACTCACTCCGGGCTGGGCAGACGGGCGGATCAGCCACACCGCCGACCATCCCGACCTGTCGGTGTTCGCCGGCAAGAACGTCGCCGTGCTCGGACGCGGTCAATCGGCACTCGAGACCGCCGTGCTGCTCCATGAAGTCGGCGCAACGGTGCACCTCCTGGTCCGGTCGCCGGCGCTGAACTTCGGCGGACCTCCGCCTTCGCCTCTCGACGACCTGAGCCTCCTTCAGAAATTGAAGACACCGCCCTCGCAACTGGGCAACGGATGGAGCCACTTGTTGATCACGCGTTACGTGGGGGCCTACCGCTATCTGCCCGATCGGGTCCGCCTGGCCGGCGTCCGGAAGATCCTCGGTCCCGCCGGGGCGTGGTGGCTGAAGCTCCGGTTCGAGGGGATCGACGTCCGCCTGCGGACCAGGGTCACCGGTGCAGGTCCACACGAGGACGGCCTCCGGCTGGACCTGGTGGACCAGGACGCCGCCCGCTCGTACCTCGACGTGGACCAGGTCATCGCCGCCACTGGCTACCGCGTCGACGTGCGCTCCCTCGGTCTCCTCTCGGAAGAGCTCGCGAGCTCGGTCAGGACGGTCGCGGGATCGCCGCGGCTCACTGGGGGCTTCGAGTCGTCCGTCCCCGGTCTCTTCTTCGTCGGGCTGCCCTCGGCAGCGACGTTCGGCCCAATGATGCGTTTCGTCTGCGGGACCGAATTCGCCGGTCCGCGGGTTGCCGCAGGCGTGACCGCCCGCCTACGGGGTGCCTGAGGAACAGGTCCGCTCTGCCTTCAAGCGGAGTCGGACCGAAGCCGTACGACCATGGTGATGAGGGGGGGTCGTCCCGGTTGTACCAACCCAGCGCAGTTGTTGTCGACGCGGCGGGGAGGCCGGCGGGTCGCGGCTCGTTGCGGGCTCTTTCACGAATTGCCCAAAGCGGTGCAGGGGCACGACCCCGATAACTTGAGAAGGTACGGCGAATCGCTAGACCCGGGTCGAAGTCCCGAGAGTTGGGTTGTCCTCAGGCCCCCATGTTGGCGAGCGCACGCTCGACGACGACCCGCCCCTCGACCAGGCCGAGTGGGTCCAGATCGAGCCGGATGTCCAGCTCCCGCCAATCGGCGACTCCGAGCTCGCGCTGGATCTCCTCGTCCAATTCGAACAGCCGATCCGCCAGCGAGCCTCCGGCCTGGGCCAGCCGGTCGATGTCTTCGAGTTTCAGGTCGACAGTCACACCGGAGTAACGGTCGGGCCGGGCCAACCTTGCGCGATATCGCCCCTCGGGGTGATCTCTGCGTGCGCAACGTGCACCCGGCGCCGGCCCGCCGACCGAAAGGCACGGTGAGCTGTACGTCGCCGACCGGCGGTCCGAAATTCTCGGCGAAGGCCATGCGCCGGAAGGTGGCCGCAAGGGGTGTCACTCATGGTGACGGCATACGGAACCTGGCTATCGTGAGGCCATGGAGCCGCGCGAACTACTCACGCTCGATCAGATCAACCTGTCGGACCTTGAGTTCTGGTCCCGCCCCTGGGAAGAACGCGAGGGCGCTTTCCAGATGTTGCGCCGGGAACGGCCGATGGGCCACTTCGAAGACCCCGAAGTCCCACCGGAAATGGCCTTCCTGGTGCCCAACAAAGGAAAGGGCTACTACGCCCTGACCCGCCACGCACATATATCCGAGGCCAGCCGGCATCCGGAGATCTATCAATCCGAGCAGGGCGCTACGTCCATGATCGACATGCCGCCGGAGATGCTCGAGTTCTTTGGTTCCATGATCAACATGGACAACCCTCGACATGCGCGGCTGCGACGCATAGTTTCTACTGCCTTCAACCCCCGCATGATCAAGAGCATCGAGGACCGGATTGAGTTCGTGGCCAACGACGTGATCAACCGGGTGGCGGCGCAAGGTGGGTGTGACTTCGTGGTCGAGGTGGCGGCCCGCCTCCCGCTCGAGATCATCTGCGACATGATGGGCATCGCCGCCGCCGACTACGACACTGTGTTCAACGCCTCCAATGTCATCCTCAGCTCGGGTGACCCCGAGTACATCCCGGAGGGTACGGACCCCATGTTGGCCTTCATGACGGCCGCGCAGCAGCTCAACATGCTGATGACCGAACTGTCGGACTTCCGCAAGGGAGTCCCGACAGATGATGTGACCTCGGCCCTCGTCAATACCAATGTCGACGGCGAAGCGCTGACGGCTTCAGAAATCGCCGCGTTCTTCATCCTTCTGGTCGTCGCTGGGAATGAGACCACCCGCAACGCCATCAGCCATGGGCTCCTGGCCATGACCCATCACCCGGACCAGCGGGCGCTGTGGCAGGCCGATCCGGCCGGGATCGCCGCCACCGGGGTCGACGAGATCGTGCGCTGGAGCTCCCCGGTCATCTGGATGCGGCGCACGCTGGGCGAGAACGCGGTGCTGGGTGACGAGGAGTTGAAAGAGGGCGACCGGGTGATCCTCTTCTACAACTCCGCCAACAGGGACGAGGACGTCTTCGAGGATCCGTACACCTTCGACGTACGGCGCAACCCCAATCCGCACATCGGGTTTGGGGCGGCCGGCCCCCATTTCTGCCTGGGAGCGCACCTTGCCCGCCAGGAGATCGACGTGATGTTCCGCCAGCTCTTCGAACGCCTACCCGACATCGAGAGCGTCGGCGAGCCGGACCGCCTGCTCTCACCCTTCATCAATGGGATCAAGCACCTTGACTGCAAATTCACTCCGGTGGCTGTCGAGCGCTGACATGTTTTGCCGCGCTCCTCAGTCCGAAGGATCCCATCCCCGGGCGATCGTGGTGCGCCTTGGCCACTCGTCGATCACCGTCACCCTCAACACCTACGGGCACCTCTTCCCGTCGCTCGAGTCATCGCTCACCGCCGACCTGGACCGCACAATTACGACAGCCCGGCAGAATCGCTATTGCACGTATGGTGCATGACCGCCTCGACCCGGTGAAGAGGCAGAACAGAAATAGCGTCCCGGCTAGGTGTTTCCTCGGTGGGCGCTGGGGGACTCGAACCCTCGACCTGCTGCTTGTAAGGCAGCT
>DASZIT010000064.1:0-31035 GCA_035948855.1 Acidimicrobiales bacterium
TCGCGGTCTACTCACTCGTCTTCGGGCTCGCCTCCGCCATCCGCTTCGGCTTTTACTGAGGGATCCCCCGCTCCGGGGCTACGCCGTCCCGTAGGTGGTATCGCGGTTGGCCGCGATGGCCCCCGACGACGCCAACTCGGCCGCCACCGCGGTGATGTCCGCGGCGAGCTCGTCGGCCACCGCCAGGTGCCCGGCGTGGACGGTCGCATGCAGGCTGTCCGGCGGCGACTGTCGATCGAAGTACCAGCCACCCCGATCGGCCAGTTGGTCGCCCAGGGCGAAGGTGTCGATGCCACCCTCCGACCCTTCGGAGCCATCCGAGACCTCACCCCCGAAGGCGAACACGGTGGCGTCGGGATCGCCGCGCACGGCCAGGCCCGGGGCCCGGTCGATGGCCTCCCGGATGGTGGTAGCCGCCCGCCAGGTGTCCCCGGCCAGCCGGAGGTAGCCGTCGTTGCCGAGATAGTGGAGCACCGCCCATCCGGCCGCGATCGGTCCCGCCGGTCGGGTGCCGGCCATCGACGGGGACCCGTAGAGTCCGCCCAGCCAGTTGCTGGTGATGAACGGCTGGAGGCGGGCCAACTCCTGGGTGGTATACAGCACCACCGAGACACCCTTGGACCCGTAGCCGTACTTGTGGAGGTCGGCGGAGATGGAGGTGACTCCGGGCACCGACAGGTCCCACGGCTTGGTCACCCGGCCGAGCTCCCCGAGGAACGGCAGGATGAAGCCGCCCAGGCAGGCGTCGACATGACAGAGGATGCCGCGTTCGGCGGCTAGTCCCGCCAGCACGGGAATCGGGTCGATCACCCCCTGCGGATAGGAGGGAGCCGATCCCACCACCATTACCGTGTCGTCGTCGATGGCGTCGGCCATGGCATCGGGGTCGGCCCGGTAATCGCTCCCCACCGGTACCCGGCGGGACTCGACGTCGAAGTAGTGGGCGGCCTTTTCGAAGGCGGCGTGGGCGCTGGTCGCCAGCACCATGTTCGGGTGCTCGACCGGGCGGTCGCGGCCCCGCCCCCAGTCACGGGCGGTCTTGGTCGCCTGCAACAGCGACTCGGTCCCGCCCGAAGTCAGGTAGCCCCGTACCTCCGAGGCGCCGCTCGAACTGCCCGAACCGCCCGGACCGCCCGGACCACCCGAACCGCCCACGTGGTCGGCGCCGAGCAGGCCGGCGGTGATGGTGACGATGTCGTGCTGCATCCACCCGAGGCTCGGGAACACCATGGTGTTGAGCGCGTTCTCCGCCGAGTACAGGTTGGACGCCTGCTGTAACAAGTCGTGGACCGCGTCCCCCGCGGAGTAGACGAGGCTGAAGACCCGACCCCCCTTCCAGTCCCGGTCGTCGGCCCGGAGCTCGCCCATCCGGGCGAGCACGGCATCGGCATCGGCGCCGTGGGCCGGGAGGCGGTTGTCCGGGAAGCCGTCGGCCATGACCGCGACCGCCGATCAGGTGATGTCGCGCCGGGTGAGGATGTAGGACCCCACCACCGCGAACACCACCCCGTAGGCCACGATCAGCAGCGAGCCCTGCCACCAGCTGAACAGGAGGGATGAGAGCCCGGTCCGGGACCGGCTGATGTTGGAAGCGGCTTCGGCCGCGCCGGTGGGCACCCACCGGGCCGCCCCGTGGACCAGGCTGACCAGGATCCCCTCCAGGATGACGAACCACCCGAGAGTCACCATGATGGCGGCCACCTGGTTGGTGAGGAGCGATCCGATGCCGACGCCCAGGATGGCGAACAGGACGAAGACGAGGATCATCCCCGGGGCCACCGCCGGCACCTGATGGAGCAGGGCCGAGAACGAGCCGCCCAGGCTCACCAGGGTGAGGCCCCCGCCGACCAGGGCGGTGAACAGCATGATGATGGCCAGTCCGATCCCGGCGAGGGCGGCCATGATCAGCTTTCCCCCCACCATGATCGGCCGGACCGGGGTGATGAGGAAGGCGCTGGTCACCGTCTTGTGGCGAAACTCGGTGGTGACCATGAGGACGCCGAGCAGCAGGGCCAACAGGTAGCCGGTGAAGCCCGAGCCCACCAGGTTCCGGAGCTGCTGGACGGTGTGGGGATAGTTGGGGCCGGTGAGGAGGGTCTGGCCGTTGTCGCTGCCGCCCCCACCGCCGAACCCGCCGCCGCCGTTGGAGCCGTGGTTGAGGAAGATGACCAGGATCAGCAGGCCGTTGATGATGATGGCGATGCCACCCAGCACCCAGGGCACCGCGGTGGTGCGGAGCTTCAGCCACTCGGCGCGGACGATGTTGATCATGCTCCACCTCCCGGCATCGGGGTGAGCCCGGGCGACGCCGCCCCCGGCCCGCCTCCGGCACCGGCCCCGACTGCCGCTCCGGGAAGGCCGGCCGCGAAGCCCTGGGTCAGTTGGAGGAACACGTCTTCGAGACTCCCTCGTTCGTGGACCAGCTCGTAGACCACGATCTGGTTCTGGGCCAACACCGGGCCGAGCCACTCCGGGGTGGCACCGTCGATGGCGATGGTGTCCGGGCTCAGCGGCCGGAAGCCGACCGGGATGGCCTGGAGGATGGCGGTCAGCCGGCCGATCTCCGGGGAGCGCACCCGCATGCCGCTGGAGGTGCCGGCCCGATTGGCCAGTTCGGCCAGGGTGGTCTGGAGGACCAGACGGCCCTCGGACACGATCACCACGTCGTCGACCGTCTCCTCCATTTCCGACAGCAGGTGAGAGGAGACCAGCACCGATCGCCCGATCGACGCCTGGAACCGGATGAAGGTGCGGAGCCACTGGATGCCCTGGGGGTCGAGGCCGTTGGCCGGCTCGTCGAGAATGAGGATCTCGGGATCGCCCAGTAGCGCGGTGGCCAGCTGCAGCCGCTGCCGCATGCCGAGGGAGAACTTGCCCACCCGGCGGCGGGCGACATCGGTGAGACCGACCAACTCGAGGGTGGCGTCGACCCGGGACAACGGGATGGCCGAGGCGATGGCCACCATCTTCAGGTGGTCTTCCGCCCGGCGGGACGGGTGGAAGCTGGTGGCTTCGAGGACGGCGCCGACGTGATGGTCGGGCTGTTCCAGCTCCTGGTACCGCCGCCCGCCGAAGGTGGCGGTGCCGCTGGTGATCTTCACCAACCCGAGGAGCATCCGCAAGGTGGTGGTCTTGCCCGAACCGTTGGGACCCAGGAATCCGGTCACCCGGCCGGTCTCCACCGAAAAGCTGAGGTCCTCGACGGCATGGACGCTGCCGAAGTGCTTGGTCAGGTGCTGGACTTCGATGGCCGAAGGCATTCCGAGACGATACCGTGGCCGCGGCGGCAGTTTTGCCCGCCCCCGCGACGGGCCGCCAGCTAGAGGTTCGTCGAGTTGTAGCGCCGGAGGGCGAGGTATCCGAAGACCACCCCGATCCCCGCCGTCCACAGCAGCGACTGGACGACCAGCGCGCTGGTGGATTGCCCGGCGAAGAGTTGATGCCGCTGGGCGACACTGACGTTGCCGAGGGTCAGGTCCCGCACCGCGTTGATCACCGTGGTGACCGGCTGGTGGTTGGCAAAGGCCCGCAACCAGCTCGGCATGGTGGAGGTGGGCACGAAGGCGCTGGAGGCGAAGGTGAGCGGGAAGATCACCGGGAAGGTGGCGGCGTTGACCGCCTGCGAGCTGCTGGCATACAAGCCGACCAGCGCGAAGAGGAAGGAGGTGGCGAGCACGAAGGCGAGGAGCACCCCGAAACCCACCACCAGGCCGGGCACGCTATGGGGCCGAAAGCCGACGGCCAGGCCGACGCAGACGATGATGACCAGACCGGTGGCGTTGCTGACCGTGTCGGTGAGCACCCGGCCGATGAGCACCGCGCTCCGGGCCATCGGCAGCGATCGCAGCCGATCGAGGAAGCCGTTGCCCCGGTCGTCGGCCAGGGCGAAGCCGCTGTTGCTCGAGGTGAAGATGGCGGTCTGCACCGCGATCCCGGGGATCAGGTAGTTCACGTAGTTGATGGAGCCGAGACCCCGGATGGCGCCGCCGAAGACGTAGCGGAACAACAGGGTGAACAAGATGGGCGATACCAGGGTGAACACCACCTGGTCGGGTGCCCGCAGCAGCCGATGGATGTTGCGCCCGGCCATGGCGAAGGTGTCGGCGATCCCCAGCTCCGCCCGGGATCCCCGCTGGATGGCAACCCCGCTCATGGCGCCTCCTTGCCCGACTTGACCCCACGACGGCGGCGCCGGCGCTCCACCGGCTCGCCCTCATCCTCGTCGGCGTGGGGATCCTGGCCGGTCAGCGACAGGAACACCTCGTCGAGGCTCGGTTGGCGCAGTTGCAGCGAGCTGACGTCGAGGCCGGCACCCTCCAGACGGCGCACCAGCTCCGAGGTGGTGGCGAGACCGGTGGTCGTCGCGATCCGCACCGCCAGCCCGTCGAGGACCGGGTCGCCGTCGCCGACTCCCTGGAGGGCGGCCAGGGCGCGGGCGGCGGTGGGGTTGTCGGGCAGGACCACCTCCACCGTGGTGCCGCCCAACCGGCTCTTGAGCTCGGCGGCGGTTCCCTCGGCGATCACCCGGCCGTGGTCGATCACGCAGATGCGGTTGGCCAGCCGGTCCGCCTCCTCGAGGTACTGGGTGGTCAGCAGCAGGGTGGTGCCGTCGGCCACCAGGCCGGCGATCACCGCCCAGAGGTCGATCCGGCTGCGAGGATCCAATCCGGTGGTGGGCTCGTCAAGGAACAGGACCGGTGGCCGGGCCACCAACGCGGCGGCCAGGTCCAGACGGCGGCGCATGCCTCCCGAATAGGTCTTGAGCAATCGGCCGCCGGAGTCGGCCAGGTCGAATTGCTCGAGCAGCTCGATGGCCCGCCGCCTCCGTTCCGCCCGCGGCAGATGGTTGAGCCGGCCGACCAGCACCAGGTTCTCCATCCCGGTCAGCCCTTCGTCCACCGCCGCGAACTGGCCGGCCAGGCCCATGTGCTTCCGGGCCTCCTCCGGGTTGGCCAACACGTCGATGCCGGCCACCGAGGCGTGGCCGGAATCCGGGCGGAGCAAGGTGGTGAGCACGTGGACCGCGGTCGTCTTGCCCGCCCCGTTCGGCCCCAGCAATCCGAGGACCGTGCCGGTGGGTATCTCGAAGCTCACCCCGTCGAGCGCCCGCACGTCGCCCTTGAACGTCTTGACCAACGAGTCGACGACGACAGCGGCCCCCGGCCGCGTCGCGGCCGTCGCGCCTGTCCCTTCGGGTCGGATCCCCCCGGCGATGGCCTGTTCCACCGTCCATCCTCTCGTGTATCGCAGAGCCTCGCAGGCTACCCCACCGTCGATACCGTCCTGCACCCGAACGGACCGTGCTGACCATGGGGGGCCGCGACTACCGTGCGTTGATGGTCGCGGTTCCCGAATCCGCCCGTCCGGTGCTGGAGTCGGCGGCGCTCGGCCACCTGGTCACCCTGGAGCCCGACGGTCGACCGCAAGTGTCGCTGGTCTGGGTCGGGCTCGATGGCGACGAGGTGGTCGCCGCCCATCTCCCCGAGCACCGCAAGATCCGCAACATGCGGCGCGAACCGAGGGTGGCGCTGTCGATCGAAGCCGGGACCCGCAACCGCATGGGCCTGGACGAGTACCTGGTCATCCACGGCCGGGCCCGGATCACCGAAGGCGGCGCCCCGGAGCTCCTGCAGGAGCTGGCCCGGGTCTATCTGGGCCCGGACGTCAAGTTCCCACCCATGGACGATCCACCGCCCGGCTTCATCACCCACATCACGGTGGAGCGGATCGGCGGCGTGGGCCCCTGGGCCGGCTGAATCCCGCCGGATTCAGGCGGTGGCGTAGATGTGGGCGGGCAGCAGCAGCTCGACCGCCACCACCAACTCGTCGTGGACCCGGCCCATGTTGCTCCAGCCGTTGACCCATCCGACCAGGGCGGAGTACCAGACGTGTCCGATCATCCGGGCCCGGTCCCCGAGGTCGGGCGGGTGGGGCTCGCCGATGGCCCGGGTGATGATGCCCTCCATCAGCACCGACACCTGCTGCTGGCACTCGACCGCCGCCGGGTCGGGGGAGGCGAGGGCGGTGAACACCGCCCCGACCAGCTGGGGCTGGCGGCCCATGGCCCTCAAGGCTCGGTCGAGTACGTCGATGACCCGTATGGCGACGGAATCGCCCTGGGCAGGAAGCTGGGCCAACCTGGCGTCCAGTTGCTCCACCCAGTGGACCAGGGTGGCGGCCAGCAGGTGGTCCTTGCTGGTGAAATACCGGTAGACGGTGCCCATGGCCACGTCGGCCCGGGCGGCGACGTCCCGCATCTGGACGGCGTCATAGCCGCCGTCCAGGCCGAGCGCCATGGCCGCGTCGATCACGCGTTGGCGCCGGGCCTGCTGGGTGCGGGTCAGGGTGCGGGGCACCGGTCGGATCGCCATCGAATAACCCTAGTCGGGCGACCTTTGTCGGCCGATATCTGACGATCCGTCACTTCCGGGCGGTCCTCAGTACCATTGGGGTGGTCATGGCCCTTCCCGACGATCCGGAGCTCATCGCCACCACCGACGGCCGGGTCCCCGGGCGGCGGGGGATGGCCACCCGCCAGCGGCTGTTGGAGTGCACCGCCGAGCTCCTGGTCGCCACCCCCTGGCGGTCGATCAAAGTCATCGACATCGCCCGGCAGGCGGGGACGTCTCCCGCCGCCTTCTACCAGTACTTCGAGAACGTGGAGGCCGCCATCACCGTGCTGGCCGAGGAGTTGGTCGAGGGGGTCGGGGTGCTGGCCGGCCTGGTGGACGGCGACTGGTCGGAGGGTGCCAGCTGGACCACCGCGGTAGCGGTGGTCGAGGGGTTCATGGCCTACTGGGAGACCAACCGGGCGGTGTTCCGGGTGGTGGAGCTCACCACGGTGGAGGGTGACCTCCGGTTCCAGGGGCTCCGGGTCCGGGCCCTCAACGCCGTCACTGTCACCCTGGCCCGGGTCATCGCCACCGCCGGGGACGGCGCCGGGTCCCCGAGTGGTGCCGACCCGATGGCGACCGCCGGCACCCTGATCGCCATGCTGGCGCAGGTGTCGAGCCACCGCTACGGGTTCGAGTTCTGGGGCATCCGCACCGCCTCCCTGGTCGACAGTCAGGCCCGGCTGCTGCACTGGGCGGTCACCGGACGGCCGGCCCCGGAGGGCGCCTCGGTCCCGGGATCCGAGTCCCCGTTGCCGAGGACGGGCCCGGTGGTGGGGGGTGGTGCGGCGGCGGCCCGTTCCGCCCAGGTGAAAAAGGCGGCCGGCCGAGCCAAGCCGTAACCCGGCGCCGCTTCAGTCCACCAGCAGTTGGGCGACCAGCTCCGGCGGCCGGGCGATGACCACCGCATCGCCCCGGACCAGGATCGGACGTTGCATCACTTCCGGGTGATCCAGCAACACCTCGACCACCGCATCCGGCGTGGTCAGCGTGGCCGGGTCGATGTCGAGATCGGTGAAGCCGGCATCACCCGTCCTGACCAGGTCGACCAACGGTCCCTCGTAGTGGCCGACGATGTGCTCGAGGGTGGACCGGTCCGGGGGCGCCTTCAGGTATTCGATGACGTGGTACTTGGTGCCCTGGGCGTCCACCAGCTCGAGCGCGCCGCGGGACTTCGAGCACTTCGGATTGTGGAAGATGGTGATCGGTTCCGCGTCGGAGTCGGTGTCGCTCATGGCCACGAGGGTATCGCTGCGGTAGCCGCCCGCCTGGCCAACACCAGCACCGGGAACCGGCTCAGAGCGGCCACTCCTTGACCACCTGATTTGAGAGCTCATCGATCACCGCGTTCAGCTCGTCGGGACGCTCCAACATCACCATGTGCCCGGCCCCGGGGAACACCACCAACTCGGCATCGGGGATGCCTTCGGCGATGGCCCGGGCGTGCCTCGGCGGGGTGAGCAGGTCACGGGAACCGACCACCACCCGGGTGGGAAGGTCGATGGTCCCGAGGCGGTCACGGAGTTTGAACGAGCCGATGGCCCGGACCAGGGGACCGAGTGAAGCCGGGGACATGGCCGCCATCATGGTGCGCCCCAGCTCGATGGCGGCGGGATCCGGCCGGGACCCGTAGGCCATCCGCATCGACCAGGTCAGCCGGGAGTCGCCGGGAATCGCCGGTCGTCCGCGCTCGCCGGCCCGGGCCAGGATCCGCTCGTTCCGGGCGCCGAAACGGTCGACCACGGTTGGGGGCACCGGCACGTTGGCCAACGGGTGCGACGAGGTGTCCACCAGGACCAGACCGCCGACGTGCTCGGCTAGGAGGTCCGGGGAGTTGATCGCCGCGGCCATGGTGGCCATTCCCCCCATCGAGTGGCCGACCAGCACCCCGGCTTCCACGTCTAGTTCGTGGAGCACCTCGATGATGTCCTCGCCCAGCCGGTCGAGGGTGAAGCCGTCGGACCCGGCGGTCGACGGGCCGTGGCCCCGCTGGTCGATGGCGATGACCCGGTGCCGGTCGGAGAGCCCGGCCAGCTGTCGGGCCCAGGTGATGACCGACAGGGTCACGCCGTGGACCAGGACGACGGGTGGGCCGGTGCCCCCCTCCACGACGTGGATGCTCCCGCCGTCGCTGACCGGAACCTGGTGGTGCAGCAGTTGGTCATCGAGCACCAGACCGGCGGCTTCCATCGCCGCCTCGTCGGCTCGCCACCGGTTGGACAGCCGGCGCTGGCCGGCAAAGCCGACCAGGGCGCCGGCGCCGAGGGCCAGGGCGCCGATGGCCAATCGGCGACGGGTGGGGGAGGGGCTCATCGGAGGGCCACTGGATTGACCGGCGAGCCGAGGGCGTTGGTGAACGGCAGCGGGGTGGCGTCGAGGAGGAATTCGTAGCGCCCGTCGTCGGCACAGGCGTCGGCCAACTCTTCGAGGAACCAGTTCTGGCCCTGGGTCATCCCCATCTCGACCAGGTGGATGAGGTGGACCGGCAGGTAGAGGTCCTTGTCCTCGCAGGGATAGACCTCGAGCACCATGGTGTCGATGGCCACCGCGGCCACGTCCCGGGCGTGGAACCATTCGGCGGTGGCCAGGGTCAGGCCAGGACTCGGCCAGGTGTAGGCGACCAGGTCCCGGTGGGGAGCGGCGCCGGCCAGCCCCGGCCGACCAGGGAGCGCCAGATGGGCGGTCTGCCCGGTGCGGACCAGCACCACGTCCCCGGATGCCAGTTCCAACCCGCCGAGGGCGCAGGCGGCATCGAGATCGTCGGGGGTGATCGGGTACCCCGGCTCGAGGATCTCCAGCCCCTTGGCCCGCGCCACGTCGAGGAGCACGCCCCGCGACACCAGCGAGCGGACGAGGTGGATGCCCAGCTTGGCGGTGCCGGCGTCGGTCACCGACGACGCCGGGAATCCGTTGTAGAGGTTGCCGCCGTCCGGACCGCTTCCGTAGGAGACGTGGGCCAGGCCGTCCCAGTGGGTGGCGCACTGCAGGGCCAGGGTGACCACGTCCTCCGACGAGGCGATCCAGTCGGGATCCTCGGACAGCGGGTTGTTGATGTAGATCATCGAACGGGTGGGGTTCACCCTGCCTTCGATGAACCCCGCCTGGATCCCCTCCTCCGCCGACAGCGGCAGCCCGAGGGGGAACGCCCTTCCGTCCCGGACGGCTGCCACCCCCCGGAGCCGGGCGGCGCTGTCGATGAAGTTGAGGGTGCCCAGCTGATCCTCGGGACCCCACCGTCCCCAGTTGGAGACCCGCTTGGCCAGATCGGTGAAGGCCGGGGGAATCGAAGGGGAAACGGGAACGGGCACTGGTCTGTTGTAGCCGACCGACCGGTGGCTGGGCTCAGCCGGCCCAGATGATCGACTGCATTTCCGAGTAGGCCTCGAGCCCGTAGTCGCCACCGTCACGGCCGATCCCGCTCATCTTGAAACCGCCGAACGGGGCGTCCATGTTGCGTTGGGCGGTGTTGATGCCGACGTGGCCGCACCGCAATTGTTTGGCGACCCGGAAGGCCCGCGGGGTATCAGCGCTGAAGACATAGTCGTAGAGGCCGAACTCGGAGTCGTTGGCGATGGCCACGCCTTCGTCATCGTCGTCGAACGGGATGGCCACCACCACCGGGCCGAAGATCTCCTCCCGGGCCACGGTGATGTCGTTGGTCCCGCAGATGAGGGTGGACTCCACGTAGTAGCCGGTGGGGAGGTGCCCGGGACGATTACCGCCGGTCACCACCTCGCCCTCCTTGCGCCCGGTCTCGATGTAGTCGAGCACCCGCTGCTGCTGGGAGGCGGAGATGAGCGGCCCGACCACCGTCTTGGTCTCGGTCGGGTCGCCCACCGTGAGGAAGCCGGCGAACTTCGAGAGTTCTTCGACCACCTGGTCGAAGATGCTGCGGTGGATCACCGCCCGGGTCGGGGCCGTGCAGATCTGGCCGGAGTGGAACGCCCAGGTGGACCCGATGGCGCCGACCGCGGCTTTGATGTCGGCGTCGGCGAAGACCACCGCCGCGCCCTTGCCGCCGAGCTCCATCAGCAACCGCTTCATCGACGGGGCGCCGGCCGCGGCGATCCGTTGACCCACCGCGGTCGACCCGGTGAACGACACCATGTCGACGTCGGGGGAGCTGGTGAGGGCGGCGGCCGGTTCCGGGCCTTGGGAGCTGATCAGGTTGATCACCCCCGGCGGGAAGCCGACCTCGTCGAGGACCCGGACCAGCTCGACGACGGCCAGCGGATCCTGGGGCGCGGGCTTGATGACGACGGTGTTGCCCATGGCCAGGGCGGGGGCGACCTTGCCGGCCATGTTGGTCAGCGGGAAGTTGTAGCTGGCGATGGCGGCCACCACCCCGACCGGCTGGCGGTAGGCCAGCGCGCTCACCAGTCCGCCGGGAGCCAGGGGAGTGGCGGCGGTGGTGACCGGCGGGAGCATGGATTCCTGCACATGGCGGATGTCGCGGGAGTACCGCTCGAACCGGTCGGCGCTGATCGGGACCTGCATCCGCGACCCCACCGAGGCGGTGGCACCGGTTTCGGCGATGACCAGGGGGACCAGCTCGTCGTTCTTGGCCCGGATGGCGGCGGCGGCCTGCTTCAGCAGGGCCAGGCGTTCGTCGACCGGGGTGTTCGACCAGGCGGGGAAGGCCTCGGCGGCGGCGGCCGCCGCCTGGTTGGCGTCTTCCACCGAGGCGTTGGGCGCCACTCCCACCACCTGTTCGGTGGCCGGGTTGATGATCTCGTAGGTCCCGTTCCCGGCGGCCACCCACTTTCCCCCGATCAGGAGCTGGGTTTCATCTTTGGTGACCTGGTCGGCCATGTGCGGGTTCCCCTCTCGCGGTTTCTGACGAAGTGTCAGCAGTGTAGGTCGCCGACCTCGGACCCAGCCATGCGGCCGGTCGACGATCGGTGCGGCTCGATGAGACTCAGACGGCGGCCAGCGACGGATCGACGGTAACCGTGTCGCGCCCCGACCTGAGCAGGGTGCCCGGCAGGTTGCCGGTGGGCTTGCCGTCGACGATGGTCTCGACCCCGTTGACCAGTACCCGGACCACGCCGATGGCGTCGGCGATCAGCCGGGGGCTCCCGCCGGGGAGGTCGTTGACCAGGGTGGCCGGTTCGGAGCCGACGGTTTCGGGGTCGAAGACGAACAGGTCGGCCTGCTGGCCGACGGCCACATGCCCCCGATCCTCGATGCCGAACAGGTTGGCCGGCGCCTCGGTCATCATCTGGATGGCGTGCTCCATCGGTACCAGCTTCCGCTTCCGGAGACAGTCACCCAGGAAGGAGGTCGGGTAGTTGGAGCCGCACATCCGGTCGAGGTGGGCACCGGCGTCCGATCCCCCGATCATGACTCCCGGGTTTTCCCAGGCCTCCACCCGGGCTTCCCACGACGCCGCGTCGCCGTCGGACGCCTTGGGCCACAGCACGGTTCGCAGATCGTCGGCGAGCACGATGTCGAGGAGGGTGTCGAACGGTTCCTTGCCCTGCTCCTCGGCGATGGAGCCGACGTCCCGCCAACTCAGTCCCTGATTGGCCGGAGCGAAGGTGTCCCCGATGATGTAGTTGGCCCAGTGGGACAGGCGCCGGAACACCCCGGCCTCCTTGGAATGGGCAACCTCGTCGAGGTGGGCCCGCACCTCCGGGTCAGCCAACTTGGCCATGCGCTCGTCTTCCGGCAGCCCCATCACGTCACCCCATCCGGGAATCAGGAACAGGGCGCAGTGGGTGCGGAAGCTCATGTTCATCGGGACCAGGGTCGGCATGGTGAGGGCCACCACCTTCCCGCCGGCGGCGGCCGCCTTGGCGGAGACCTCCAGCTGGCGGGCGAGCTTCTCGGGAGCGCGGGAGTCGATGCTCAGGAGGTTCCAGTTGAGCGGGCGCTTGGCGGTGGTGCTCATGTCCACCATCAGATCCATCTCCTCATCGGAGAACATGTCGAGGCAGCCGCTGGTGATGTACTCGAGGGTGGTGCCCGGATGGGCGGCGACCACCGAGGAGAACGCCAGCATTTCCCGGCGATCGGCGAACCGGGAGGAGATCGGGTTCCCGTCGCCGTCGGAGTGGGTGCGGGACTGGGACGACGAGAAACCGAGACCCCCGGCCTCCAGCGACTCGGCCAGCAGGGTCGTCATGGCCTCCAACTCCTCGTCGTTGGCCACCTCCGATCCACGGTCGTCGCCCATCACCCACCGGCGGAGCGCGCAGTGCCCGACCAGGAATCCGGCGTTGACCCCGAGATTGCCCTCCAGCCGACCGAGGTAGTCGGCGAACGTGGTCCAGTTCCAGGGGACCCCGTCCTCCAGGGCAACCAGAGGCATCCCCTCCACCTTGGCCATCATCTGACGGATGTAGTCATGGTCCTGGCTCTTGATCGGGGCCAGGGTGAAACCACAGTTGCCCCCAATGACGGTGGTCACCCCGTGGAGGTTGGACGGCGAGGCGGTGGCGTCCCAGAACAGTTGGGCGTCGTAGTGGGTATGGGGATCGATGATCCCGGGAGCCACCACCAGACCCTCGGCGTCGAACTCGGTGACGGCCTCCTCGGCGACCTCGCCGACGGCCACGATCTTTCCGTCGCGGATACCGACGTCGGCCCGCCGGCCGGGGGCCCCGGTACCGTCGACCACCAGGCCGTTGCGAATGGCGTAATCGAGCATGGTGAGGATCCCCTTCGTAGGCATCGACTTCGTGCGGGCTGGCCGTGGCGCACCCCCCACGGGTGGCCTCCGCCCAAATCTGACAGACCGTCAGTTTACGGCACCCGGCGGTCTGGTGCGCACGAGGTTGGGATCCGGCCACGACCGGCAGGGAGAAGGAGGTGCCTCGGCCACGCGAGGTCGATGGTAATTTCCCTGGACCGTGCACTGGCTCCACAACTCGTGGCTCGACAACTCCCTGTTTCCCGCCCTGGTCATCCTCCTCGGAGCCTGGTTGATCGTCCGGTTTGCCCACTGGGCGGGGGCTCTTCGTCGCCGCGACATCGACGACCGGATCCGGGAGTCGATCGAGTCGGGGCTGGTGGCCTCCGAGGGGGCCAAGCGGTCGCGGACCCTCAGCGAAGCCATCGAGTGGGTGGTGGTCGCCCTCGCCTGCTTCTTGGGCGGGTTACTCGCTCTTGAGCGACTGGGCCTTCCGCTCACCACCCTGGTGGCCCCGGCCACCGTGATCGGCATCGGTCTCGGCTTCGGCGCCCAGCAGGTGGTGGGCGACCTGTTGGCCGGTTTCTTCCTGTTCGCCGAGCACCAGTTCGCCTTCGGCGACGTCATCCGACTGTCGATGCCCGGCCAGGGCACCGGGGTGACGGGCACGGTGGAGGAGATCACGCTTCGGGTGACCAAACTGCGCACCGCCCAGGGCGAGCTGGTGATCGTGCCCAACAGCGCCCTCCGGCAGGTGACCAACCTGTCGAAGGACTGGGCCCGGGCGGTCATCGATATCCCGATCCCGGTTGATCAGGACCTCGAGGAGGTCACCCACCTCCTGCGGGACGCCATCGACGCCATGGCCCATGACGACCACTGGCGCAGCCTGATCCTCGGCGAGCCGGTGGTGGCCGGAGTGGAGTCCATCGAGGTGGGGTACGTGCAACTCCGATTGATCGCCCGCACCCTTCCCGGTCGCCAGTTCGAAGTCGGCCGGGAGATCCGGCTTCGCGCCGCCACCGCTCTCCGAGCCGCAGGCATCACCTCGCCCCCGATCGGTGACAGTGCCACTCGGGGCGTGCCGTGACCGACGATCCCGGCAACGATCCCGATCCCGGACCCACCGACGATCCGAGCTCGACCGATGAGACAACCGAACTCCCCAAGACCTCCAAGCTCGCCGCACCCCTGCGGGTCACCAAGCGGGTCGGCCACCCGGGCTGGATGGGGCGGCCGGTGCATCGCCGGCTCCGGATCCGGCGGTCCACTTTGTTGATGGTGGTGCTGTTCGTGGGCTTCGAACTCCTCCACATCGAATATCCGTCGACGACCAGAGTGACGATCACGGTTCCCAACGGCTACGTCCCGTCAATCACCCCGGTGACATCCACGACCACCACCACGACCGTGCCACCCTCGACAACCACCACCACGCCGCCGGTGGCGTCCTCGACCACCACCACCGTCGCACCGGGGGCCAAGGCGTCGACCACCACCACCTCGACCACCGGCGTGGGTGGAGCGACCACCACGACCACCGGTGTCGGCGGAGCGACCACCACCACCGCACCCGGAGCTCAGGGAACCAGCACCACCACTACGTCGACCACCATTCCCTGAACGGGACTTCCGACCGGATCACCGTCGGGTGGAATCGACCCCGGTTCTCACCGCGCCGTACTATCGCCGGTATGCCAATCAATGTTGAAGCAGTGGGGGCCACGTCCGACCCGGAGCGGGTCTCCTGGGATTCGAAAGATGCGCTGACCTACGCCCTGGGCGTCGGTGCCGGTGCGCTGGATCCGACCGGTTTCGAGCTCGAGTTCACCACCGAGAATTCCTCCGGCATCGACCAACGGGTGTTGCCGACCTTCCCGGTCGTCCTGGCCCGGGGTGGGAGTGCCTACCGAGCCATCGGGGAGTTCAATCCGGCGATGCTGGTGCACGGCGAGCAGTCGGTGCAACTGCACCGGTCGCTCCCGGTCGAGGGCGCGGCCAACTCGGTTACCACCATCACCGGCATCTACGACAAGGGCTCCGGCGCGGTGGTGGTCACCGAGACCATCGCCACCGACGCCGCGACCAATGACAACTTGTGGACGACGTCATCGTCGGCGTTCATCCGGGGAGAAGGCGGGTGGGGTGGCGATCGGGGTCCTTCGGGCAGCGCCGCGGCTCCCGAGCGCGAACCCGATCATGTGGTGGCCTACCCGACCCGGACCGACCAGGCGTTGCTCTACCGGCTCTCCGGCGATCGCAACCCGCTCCACTCCGACCCGAAATTCGCGGCCATGGCCGGTTTCGACCGGCCCATCCTCCACGGCCTGTGCTCGTTCGGTTTCACCGGTCGAGCGCTGCTGCACACACTGTGTGGCTCGGACCCCGATCGGTTCGTCTCGATGTCGGCCCGATTCTCCAAGCCGGTCATGCCCGGCGACGAGCTGACGGTGAGCATCTGGGAACTGGGTGACGGCAACGCCTACTTCAATACCGCCACCCCCGCGGGTGTCGTGATCGACGCCGGACAGGTCAGCTACACCTGACGTCGCCAGCGGCGGCGCCCGGCGATCAGCCGTCCACCAGTGGGCTGACCTCGGCCCCGAAGGCGGCAATCTGTTCGCACAGCTCGTCCACCGAACGGGACGGGAAGCGCACCTGGACCTGGCCCACACCGACATCCGCGAACGTCCGGAGGTAGTCGGCGATCTGCTCGGGCGCCCCGGACACGGTTCCCTTGGGCAGCTCGACGCCGGCCGGAGGACTTCCCACGTAGAGGAACTCGGCGATCCCGCCGATGTCGAGGGGAGCCCCGTCCCGGTACTCCTGGCGCATCCGCTGGAGGTCGGCCAACATCCCGGCATCGGGCCCGAGGGACTGGGGCAGCCAACCATCGGCGAATCGGGCGGTGCGGCGGAGGGCGGCAGGAGACGATCCGCCGGCCCAGATCGGCGGGCGGGGCGACTGGACCGGACGCGGACGCAACCCGAGACCCGTGGCCATCCAGCGCGGGCCCTCGAGTACCGGGTACTCGTGGACCAGCCCCAGGGCCAAGCCGGCGATGGCCTCGTCGGTGGCCGCCCCCCGGTGGTCGAACTCGGGACCCATCTGCTCGAACTCCTCGACCACGTGACCGGCGCCGACCCCGCAGATGACCCGGCCGGCCGACAGCACGTCGAGGGTGGCGAACTCCTTGGCCGACCGCAGCGGATGGCGGAGGGCGATGACATAGATGTGGGACAGCAGCCGAATGCTGGTGGTGACGCCGGCCAGCCAGCCCAAGGTGGCCACGGTGTCGTACCAGGTAGTGCTCATGGCCCCGGCCAACCGCTCGGGGATGAAGGTGTGGTCGCAGACGCCGACGTAGAAGAAACCGGCCGACTCACAGGCCAGCGCGACCCGGGCCAACTCGTCGGGCCCGGCGGTGGGCTCCCAGGGTTGCACGTAGATGCTCGACTGCGACTGGATGGGAAGCTGCATGCCGTAGACGGTCCGGCCGGCCGGCAGGACGGTCACCACGTCATCGGGGAGGGCAATGGGCGACGGTGGAGACGGGGGCGGGGGGGCTGGAGTCACCGGATGAGGATAGCCCTGCCCCGTCGCCTCAGAAGGAGGGGGTGATGCAGAGATCGCTGTGGAGCGAGACGTCCCGGGTGAAAGGGAGGTCGATCTGCAGACCGCGGGCGAAGTCGGTGGTGGTGCCGTTCCCGTAGGCGACGATGACGCTGGCTTTCGGGCAGGCGCCGCCGGTTACGTGACCGAGGTTGGGGAATTGGTTTCCCTGGACGACGGTGTCCTGGGTCCCACCCACGTAGATGCCCATCTGGGCCCAGGAGGGGAGCCCGGCACTCGAGTTCCCCATCCACTCGGCCCCGGCGGCGTTCCTCCCGCCGCCACAGGTGGGCCGGCCTCCCGAGTTGGGCAACAGGCAGTTCTGATGGACGGTCGAGCCGAACAGTTCGTGGGTCCCCGACGAGAGGATGACGTCGAAGTGGGTGCGGTTGCCCGACCACAGGTGGTTGTCGATGATCACTGCGGAGTGAACCGGTCCGAGGGCGAAGGCGCGGGTGATGGTCCCCGGCGGGTCGCCGCCGGGGATCGGCCCGGCGTGCAACGACCAGAAGGGGTCGGTGACGATGCCCCAATAGAGGGAGTTGCCGGCGGAGATGATGGTGTTGTCGGCGACCACCGACAGCTGGGCGGGTGCCGGAGCGTCGGTCGGGCTTCCGTTGAACAGGACGATGGCGGCGTCCGAGACGTCGATGATCGCGTTCCCCCTTACGTCCGTCGATCCGCAGTAGATCCCGAAACCGTCCGCCTCCGGATGATCGGTGGCCGTCTCTCCGGGGACCGTCCCACCGTGGGCGGTGGCATAACCCTCCACCAGGTTGTCGGCCACCACGTTCGCCGAGCATCCGCCGGGATCCGCGGCGGTGGACGGTTGGACATCCGCCTCCAGGTTGCTGGCGCCGTAGGCATTCCCGATCCGATCGGACGCCACCGTGGTGCCGACGCCACCCAGCATGCGGATGTTGAAGACGGCCAGCGAGTTCGGATCCGGTGCGTACCGCTGCCCGTCGACCCACAGATGCTCCAGCTTCGCTCCGGGGTCGAGGTGGACCAGGTCCGGGCTGGAGTTTCCGGGTTGGGCGGCAAAGACGGGCGCCCGCACCAGCCGAGCCATGTCCGCGTACCGGGTCGGGTCGGGACCGCCGACGGTGGTGAGGGTCACGTTGCCAGGGATGGTGAGGGTGGTGGTCAGTCCCACCACCTCACGAACCGGCAGCGACACCACCCCGCCGCCGGATCGCGAGACGGCATCGAGCTTCAGCTGCAGGGGAGCCTCGGGCTGGTCGGTGCCCGGGGCACCCGAGGCGGGGGTCGGGATGGCCGGGAACCCGGTCAGATCCCCGGGCTGGCCGAAGTAATAGCTGGGATTGGTCGGGCTGCAGATGGCCGGTCGGGTGAGGGTGGTGAACTCCGGGCTCTGGTAGAGGAAGTCGGCGGCCTCCTCGGGGGTGAGTTGGGGAGTGGTTGCGGTGCCGGCCAGGAGGCCCCTCAAGGTGACGTACTCGGAGGCGTCCGGCTCCCGATTGAGTACGAAGCGGTAGAGGGTCAGGGCTCTGGAGCCGGCATCGGCGTCGGGATAGTCACGTTGGTATTCGGCTGACGAAACGATGGAGTCCCCGAGCCCGATGAGCGCGGTGGTGGTGCAGCCCTGATGCTGGAAGGACTCCACCGCGGCCGACCATTCGGCGGGGGTCGGCGCCCTTCCCAGCAGTTCGGTGTACGCCTTGGTCACGTACTGGTAGGGAACAACCGTGATCGGGGGAGCTGACGTTCCGCTTGGGCCCGGTGTCGACCGGGCGGCGGCTACCCCGGCGTGGACGGTGACCGCCACCGCCGCCAGCCCGAGGAGGACGACCGCAGTTGCCGAGACCCGGCGCGCCCAGTTGGACCCAGATTTGTTGGAGTGCTTCCCCGAACTCACCGGGTCCTTTCCCGTTGCATACGAGGTGGACAGTATGGCTCATGAGCCGGATGCGTCCAGAGCGCCGGGGTGGTATCCGAGGGCGCGACTCAGCTCGTCGGAGGGTGAGCCGGCGCCTCGGCCAGGGACACCGCCAGTGCCTCGGCCCACTCGTCCACGGTACCGAACTGGGTGGCCAGGACCCGGGCCCGCTTGTAGGCCAGGTGGGCGGGAACCTCCCAGGTGAACCCCATCCCGCCGTGGATCTGGATGCACGATCTCCCGTTGGCCAGCGCGGCTTCATCGGCCAGCAGCTTGGCCCCGGCCGCCGCCGCCTGCGGGTCTCCGACGTCGGGCTGGTCGATGGTCACCGCCGCGGCCTGGACCGCGGAGCGGGCAACCTCGGTCCGCACCACCATGTCGGCACAGAGGTGCTTGATGGCCTGAAACCCCCCGATCGGCCGCCCGAACTGCTTCCGCTGCTTGGCGTACTCGACGGCCAGTTCGGTGGTCCACGCCGCCGAGCCGATCTGCAACGCCGCGCTGAGCACCGCACCGTCGCGTCGCCATCGGGCCGACAGCTCGGGGCCGCCGACCATGGTTCCGGCCGGCAGTGAGCGCGCCGTCCACAGCGGGGTGAGGGGGTCCATCGGCCGGGCCATCCGGCTGGCCTCCAGCGAGGCCGGTTCCACCGATCCCACCCCGTCGTCGGACACCACCAGCAGCACGTCGAGATCCGCCAGGTGCTCGACCACCAGCGGGATCACCGGGTCACTGGTCGACTCCGCAGACTCCGACCCGGCAACGAATTGGACCCGCTCGACCAGACCCACCACCACCGAACCGTCGGCCGCTCCCGGAATCAGTCCGGCGGCCAGGTGGGAGGCGACCAGCGGTCCGGGTACCAGCGCCCGCCCCAGTTCCTCGAAGACCAGCGAAGCGTCGGCCAGCCCGAGCCCCAGCCCGCCGTCCCCCTCGGGCAGGGACAGGTTGAACACGCCGGCCTCGCCCAGCTCCCGCCATCCGTCCCGGTCCACCACCTGCTCCGATCCCTCGAACCGGCGCAACCCCTCGAGGGCGAAGCGCCCTTGGCAGAGGCGACGGACCCCGTCGGCCAGATCGGTCTGGAACTCGGTCAGCTCAAAGTCCACCGACGGGCTCCTTGGGCAGGCCGAGAATCCGCTCGCCCACGATGTTCCTCTGGATCTGCGACGTCCCGGCGGCGATGGTCAGCGATATCCCCCGCAGCCAGTCCTCCACCATCTCCTCGGCCGGCAGCGCACCCAGCCCGTCGAGGCCGTCGGAGTCGTGGGCGGCCAGTCCGGCCCGCCCCAGCAGGGACAGCGAGAACTCCCCCAACTTCTGGCGGGTCTCGGTGTAGGCCAGCTTGAAGACGGTCCCGCCGATGCCCGGGACGCCGGTCCGAGCCGCCTGGGACACGTTGCGCTTGGTCAGCGCCCACAGGGCGTCGAGCTCGGCCCGGAGGTGGCCGGCCTGACGGCGTACGCCGGGATCCGACCACGCCCCGGTGCGCTTGGCCACCGCTACCGTCTCGGTCAACAGCTCGAAGGCTTCGAGCAGATCGCCGACGAAGGCGGTGCCGCGTTCGAAGCTGAGGGTGACCAGGGTCACCCGCCAGCCGTCGTTCTCTTCGCCCACCCGGTTGGAGACCGGGATCCGCACCTGATCCAGGAACAGTTCGGCGAACTCGGCCGAGCCGGCGATGGTGGTGAGGGGGCGGATCTCGACCCCGGGGGAGTCCATGGGCAGGATCAGCCAGCTGATGCCCCGGTGCCGGCTGTCCTCCGTGCCGGTGCGGACCAACAGCTCGCAGTAGTCGGCGACTTCCGCGAACGAGGTCCAGATCTTCGAGCCGGTGACCACGTACTCGTCACCGTCCCGGACCGCCCGGGTGCGCATCGAGGCGAGGTCGCTGCCGGCGTCGGGCTCGGAGAACCCCTGGCACCAGACTTCGTCGCCTTTGAGGATGGGCGGCAGGTACCGCTGGCGTTGCTCGGGGGTGCCCTCGGCGATGACGGTGGGACCGGCGTGGAGCAGCCCCACGAAATTCACCCCGACGTACGGGGCGTGGGCGCGCTCGAGTTCCTCTTTGAAGATCAGCTGCTCGACCGGCGACGACCCGAGACCTCCACCTTCGACCGGCCAGTCCACCCCCGCGTAGCCGGCCTCGAAGAGCCGGCGCTGCCAGTGGGTGTCGTAAGCCCGGCGGCCCGACCAGTCGTTGACCGACGGTTTGGGCGGCAGTCCGGGCAGGGTGGAGGTGAGCCATTCCCGCAGGCCGGCGCGGAACTTCTGCTCGGCCTCGGTGTAACGAAGATCCACTGGCGCTTACTTGAAGTCGAGGCCGTACAGCTTGATGGCGTTGCCCCGGACGATCTTGTAGCGCTGCTCGTCGGTGAGGTCCTTCATCTGCTTCTCGGCGATCTGGCGGGTGTTCGGCCACGTCGAGTCGGAATGCGGGTAGTCGGATTCGTAGGTGATGTTGTCGACACCGATCGATTCGACGTTCTTCAGGCCGAAGGCATCGTCGAAGAAGCAGCCGTAGATCTGGCGATGGAAATAGGTGGACGGTGGCTCCGGCACGATGTCGGCCACCCCGCCCCAGCCCCGGTTCTCCTCCCAGACGTTGTCCGCCCGCTCCAGGATGTAGGGGATCCAGCCGATCTGACCCTCGGCGTAGGCCAGCTTCAGCTCGGGGAACCGGACCAGCACGCCGGAGAACATGAAGTCGACCATCGAGTAGGTGGCGTTTGAATGGGTGAGGGTGGAGCCCACCGCCGGCGGGGCGTCCGCCGAGGTCGACGGCATCTTCGACGAAGAGCCGATGTGCATGTTGACGATGGTGCCGGTCTCCGCGCAGGCCCGGAAGAAGGGATCCCAGTAGTGATCGGGATCGTGAACCGAGGGCAGGCCGAGGAACGGCGGGATCTCGCTGAAACAGACAGCCCGCACGCCGCGGTCGGCGTTGCGGCGAACCTCGTCGGCGGCCAACTCGGCGTCCCAGAGGGGAATCAGGGTGAGCGGGATGAGGCGACCCTTGGCTTCGGGCCCGCACCACTCGTCGACCATCCAGTCGTTGTAAGCCTTGACGCACAGCAGCGCGAGTTCCTTGTCCTTGGCCTCGGTGAAGGTCTGGCCGCAGAACCGGGGAAAGGTCGGGAAGCAGATGGACGCTTCAAGATGGTTGACGTCCATGTCCTCCAGGCGAGGGGGCACCAGGTAGGAGCCGGGACGCATGTCCTCATAGGTGACGCCCCGCATGGTGACCTCTTCGCGGGGGACGCCTACGGCGGAGTCGACCCGCAGGAGGGGGCGTTTGAGATCCTCGTAGTACCACCAGTCGGTGGGCAGGCCCTTGGAGCCGGGCTTCACGGTGAGCTTCCCGCCGATGAAGGTGATCTCCCCCATCGGGGCGCGTTCCACCCGGGGGCCGACGTCGTGGTACTTCTTGGGGAGGCGGTCCATCCACACATTGGCGGGTTCGACGACGTGGTCGTCGACGGAAATGATCATGGGCAGGTCGGCCATGGGGCGAGTGTATCCCTGTTCTGACGGTGCGTCAGATTGCGAACCGGGCCAGGATCAGCCGGCCGGTCAAGGGAACGACGGCGCGCCGATCGCTGGCAGGACCAGCGTGCACGGGACCGGTTGCCGCTGGCCGGGGTCGAGGGCATTCAGCACGTCCTGGGCCACCACCGGGTCAAAGGCCATGGTCGCATGCTCGGAAAAATCGAGCGCGCACTGGTCCTGCACCACGATGTTGGTGGCGTTGGGAGCATGCAATTCTCCGGATGTGTACGGGGAGACCAGTTCGTCATAGCGGGTCATGATGGTGGTGTACTGGATGCCCGGGACGGCGTAGTTCCCATCGGCATAGAGGTGTCGGAGGAAGGGCGAGCCGGTCAGGAATTCCTGGCACGATCCGCAGAGGCCGGCCACCGCGGACTCGAACGGAGCCGCGCCACTGGGAGAGAAGGCCTCGAGCGCGGCGAGGAGCGCGCCGACCCCGTCCAGATTGGTGCCTTGGTAGAGCGGGGTGATGGCGACATACCGATTGACCTTCGCAGCTCCACCGAGGAACTTGAGGTAGTACTGGGGCATGACCGTTCCCTCCGAGTGACCGACCAGGTCGATCTTGGCGGCCCCGGTACTTTTGAGCACCCGGTCCACGAATGTTGCCAACTGCTGGCTGCTGGTCTCCATCGCCTGCAATCCGCCGATGTACACCTCGCCCGGGTCGAGGCCGTAGGTGAGCGCGTACACGCAATACCCGTTGTCAGCCAGCAGCGGTGAGAAGGTGGCCCAATTCTCGGCCATCGTCGCCCCCAGCCCGTGGACCAACACCACCGGGTCGGGATGGACGGCAGAGGGTTTGCACGACCAGTTGTTGGCACCGGCCGGAGCTCCGGTTGGGTTGGTGAACACCTCGGGCCCAGCCGCGATCACGCTGTACTGGACCGGGAACGGTGATTGGGCAGTGGCGGAGTTGGGAGGGGCGGCTTTCGACGCCGGCGCAGTAGCCGCGGCCACACCGGGCCAGGCCACGCCGGCCACGCCGGCCACGCCGGCCACAATCATCGTGCAGAACCGCCACCCCCAGCGCGTCATCTCGTACCCTCCGTCAGCACTCCCTATCGGTAGCGAAAATCTACAAGACGGGAGCGTCGAGCCTCACCGCCCGAGCCCAGAGCCGAGAATTAGGTTCAGGTCCTGACTTCCAAACGCCCCGGGGCGGTCATCAGGTTGGGGGCCCGGTAGGCCAGTCCCACGATCTCACCTTCCTTCACCTGGATGTCCACCGATGACTCGGCGCACCGCGGCTGGCCGATGTACTTGAAGTACACGTCGATGTGGTGGTCCCCGGGATCGGTGGGGATGAAGTGCTTCCGCCACGACCCAATTACCGGGTGCCCGTCTATCTCCACGGTGAGCTTGGTGAAGACCAGGATCCAGTTCATCGGTGAATGGTGCCCGGAAATGGTGATGCCGGTACGTCGCGCGGCGGGCAGCTCCACCGGTTCGGAGGCTGCCATCAGACCATCGCCACCCCGCCGTTGGGTCGCACCACCTGGCCGGTCATGAAGCGGGCAGCGTCGGAGGCGAGGTAGAGCACGGCGGCGGCGATGTCCTCCGGCTCACCGATGGAACGCAACGGGGTGTGCTTCCTCATGGGGCCGACCACCGCTTCCTGCATCTCCTCGTCGATGGTGCCGTCGGGACGGACGAAGTACCGCCCGGTCATCCCGGTGAGCACGAACCCCGGGGCCACCGCGTTGACCCGGACGCCCTTCTTCCCGATCTCGATGGCCAGCGACTTGGTCATCTGCACCACCCCGGCCTTGCAGATGGCGTAGCTGACGATGTTCGGGCTCGGGGCATCGGCGGCAGCCGACGAGGCGTTGATGATGCTGCCGCCTTCCGGCTGGGTAACCATCACCCGGCCGGCGGCCTGGCAACCGAAAAAGACTCCCTTCAGGTTGACGGCCAGGATGCGATCGAGGTCCTCTTCAGGGGCGTCGAGGAACGGACCTTCCACCATGATGCCGGCAATGTTGGCCCAGATGTGGATGCCGCCCCGCTCGGCGGCGATCCGGGCGGCCAGCTGATCGACCTCGTGTCGGCTGGAGACGTCGAGAGCGACCCCCTCGGCGGTCCCGCCGGCGGCGATGATCTCGTCGGCGGTGGCGGCGGCGGTCTCCGGGAAGATGTCGGCGCACACCACCGTGGCCCCGGCGCCGGCCAGCGCCAAGGCGCTGGCCTTTCCGATGCCGCTGCCGGCACCGGTGATGACGGCGACCTTGCCGTCGACCCGGAAGGAGTTGATGAGGGTGGTTGCATCCATGGAAGGTGGGCCTCTCCGACAGCGGGGTTGGGGATGGGGTTAGCGTCCATGAACGTAACGCTCGAGTCGGGGCTGGGACAATCGGGCGAGCCCGGGTTCGCCGCTCAGGGTGCTATTCGCTCGATGGCAACAGAGCGAAGCCTTCCGCGGCGGCTGCGGTCCTCAACGTGTCGTCAAAGGCGGCAAACGTCGTGCGGCCGGGATCCGCGTCCCGGGCGTTCGTCGCTGCCGACAACTGCACCCCGTCGTAGGCTCGCAGGCCGTGGGTGGCGCACATGCGGGCGGCGCCATTGAGGAGGCTGGGGGTAAGTGCCACGGCCGCGAACCGCGGGTGGACCCCTTCGGTTCCGAAATAGTCGGCCTCGAAGTCCTCGACCAGCGTCTGCGCGCTGCCCGATCCGAGCTCACCGAGACGTTGCTTCCGCCATATGGCGGCCGGCACTTCGACCCGGGCGATCTGGGAAATGGCCAGGGAAGTCAGCTCGCGAATCAAGTGATGGTCCGCCTCGTCGGCGTACAACTTGACGAGGGCTGACGAATCTGCGAATACGCTCATCGCCCTTCGTTGACCAGACGAGACAGCGGGGTACCGGCGGACGCCTTCTTCCGAGCCGCCTCGACTCGTTGAGGATCTGGGCGCTGCCGCGGTGGGGCCGCGGGCACGAGCAGTCCGGCTCGTTCGAGGCGTTCTCGGAGGCGTTCGGCGTCACTGCCTGCGAGTTCGGGATCGGTGGCAGCGTCGAGAACCGCAGTGACGAACTCATTCATGCTGAGGCCCTGCTGAGCGGCGACGCGCCGCACTCGCTCTAGGAGTTCATCGGGAGAGCGCCAGGTCATCTGTGTCATGCATTCATGGTAGCAGGTATGCATGCACCGCCTCCTCGAGTGGAAGCCCGAGGCCGGGCTGCCAGCTACCGGGGGACTGCTTCTTTTCCGACCGCCCGGAGGGCGCCCTCGGCCGCGGTGATGGCGCTGGACCACGACACTTCGCTCAGCAGTCCGGGGGCGGCCACCGAGTCACCGCAGAGGAAGACGTCGTCGCCCCGTTCGATGGCTGGCCGATCGTGCCAAGAGGTACCGGGATAGTCGAGGGCACCGGAACGGCCATCGAGGAGCGACCGGCGTCGCCAGATCTCCCGATCCCGCCAACCCGGGTACCCGAGGTCACACAAGCCTTCGGCCCGGACCACGCCTTCAGCCAGGGACTCGTCCGGGTGTAGTCCGACCTGTGCCTGGACGAGGCGGTGGCCCTGCGGCGCCAGGGAGGGATCGGGGTAGCTGAAGCACTCGACCCACCCGCTCCCGTCGAGATCCGAAATGATGAAGGCATCCCCACGCCGGGCCTCGATCCCGAGATCCAGCGATGCCACCCGGCCGCTCGGCCAGGTCAGTTTCTCGTCATCGAGCAGGCGCCGGGCGGCCGACAGCTCGGTGGCCACGATCACCGGGCCGGTTCCGGGGAGCTCGGTGACCGGGGATCCGGTGTGGACCCGAACCCCGACCTCGACCGCCTGTTGACCCAGCCGGTCGGCCAGGGTCGTCCAGCCGCCGGGGACATAGCGTGCCGCCGGCGGGACCTTGGTGGCCCGCCGAGCCACCCCGGCCGCGAACGACGCCGACAGCGCCCCCGGGTCGTGGGTGAAGGTACCCACCCCGGTGAACTGGCTCAGGATCTCGGCCACCTTGGTCCCTGCCTTCCCCTCCGCCCACTGGTAGAAGGAGATGTCGGTAGGGATGTCATGGTTGCGCACCAGTTGCATACCCCGGAGCAGGGCCGGTGGCGGGACCCGGTGGAGCGAACCGTGGTGACGCATGAAGAGGCCACGCATCGGCGGCCGGGTGGCTCCGGCCACCAGCTTCCGGTCGTCGAGCCAGCTCCAGAGCGGACCGTCGGCGTAGATCACATGGGGCCCGAAGTTGGCGACATACGGTGCCGGTGAGCTACGGGCTCGTCCCCCGAGCTGGCTGTGGGCCTCGTAGAGATCGACCGAGGCGCCCGACTCGGCCGAACTGATGGCGGCGATCAGGCCGGCGAGCCCTCCGCCGACCACGGTGATGGGAGTGGAATTGGGTGTCATACCTACAAGAGGATGGAACCTTCTCCGAAGTTCCATCCTCTTGTAGAGGTGGGAAAGAGCTAGGAATCTGGGAATGGAGCACCTGGTTCGGGCTGCCCAGCGAGGCGACCCCGAGGCGATGGACGCGCTGGTGCGCGAACTGATGCCCTATGTCGGCCGGGTGTGCGGAGCCATCGCCCTCGACCGGGGAGATGATGCCGTGCAAGAGACGTTCATCGCGGTTCTCAAGAGTCTCGGCTCCCTGCGCGAACCGGCGGCGTTGAAAGGCTGGGTGCGCCGCATCGCGGTACGGGAGTCGATCCGGTTGGCCGGGGGTCGCACGGTGGCCATGGACCCGGGGACCATGCCGCTCCCCGAGGTGGCGCTCACCGACGTCGCCACCTCTCTCGACATCCGGGCCACGCTGGCCGCCCTCGCCCCTGAGCAGCGGGCGATTCTGGTGCTCCGAGACGTGGACGGCCTGAGCGAGGTCGAGGTGGCACGCGCCCTGCGAGTCCCGGTGGGGACGGTCAAGTCCCGGGCGCACCGGGCCCGGGCCGCATTTCGGGGAAGGTGGGAGTCATGAGCCATTCGGGCAGGCGCGGTCCGGAGGGCAGTTGGCCGGTGGCCGCCCTCGATCCAATCGGCCGGGCCAAGGTGCTGGCCGCCACCATTCCGAGTGCCGCCTTCCACCACGGAGTGATCGACGCGCCCTACGACGCGGTGTGGCCCTGGGTCATCGACCTGGAGCACTCCACCCCTCGCTTCGACTCCCAAGTCGATCGGGTGGTCATCCGCCATCGGGAAGTACAAGGTGACGTCACCCATCTGCGGATGACCGCCACCAGTCATGGGATCGGCCTCCCCTTCCACGTCCGCATCGAAGACGGCTTCTGCATGATGAAAGGGATGGCCAGGCTGTACCTGGTGGTGATGGCCGCGGTTCCCGAGGACGGGGGCGAGCGCACCCGGTTCCTCCACATGGAAGCCATCCCGTTGCCCGACACCGGGCGTCTGCGCCGGTTCATCCAACACGAAGTGGACGCCGATTTCTCCAACTTGAAGCGCCTGGCGGAATCGGGATTCCCCGACGGCGGGCTTTAGCCCTGGGTCGGGCGCACCTCGTCGACCAATGACGAGAGGATGCGGCGCCGGTGGTCGGCGGCCGATCCCCACGACTCGGCCAGGGCCCAGGCCCGCTTCAGGTACAAGTGGAGGTCGCACTCCCAGGTGTAGCCGATGGCCCCGTGCACCTGGAGTGATACCCGGGCTGCCTCGGTGGCGGCATCCGAGGCGTAGGCCTTGGCCAGGGACGCGCTGCGTGCTCCTTGCGGCGAACCGACAAGTTCCGGGTCGCCGAGGGACCATGCGGCGGCATAGACGGCCGGTCGGGCAAATTCGAGCTTGACCTGGGCCCCGGCCAACAGGTGCTTGACCGCCTGGAAGCTGCCGATCGGCTTCCCGAATTGGTTGCGATCCTTTGCGTAGGTGGCCGCCATGGTGATCATCCGGTCGGCCAGACCCAACAGCTCGGCGGCGGTGGCCACCGCGGCCCGCTCGGCCAGATCGCCGAGCGTGGACCGGGCTTGGTCGCCGGAGGCGATGAGGGTGGTGGGCGATGGCTCCCAGCCGACCGTGCCGAGACGACGGGTGGGATCGAGAGACGCCACCGAGGTGACAGAGACATCGGCGACGGGGACGGCGTGGAGCTCGAGGGCGCGGCCGTCGGGGTCGGCGGCGGCCGGCAGGATGAACAGGTCGGCACCGTCGGCCGCCACCACCACCGATCCATCGGGCGTCGGCGCGGCCATCCACCCGCGCTCGTCGATGGCTGCCACCGCCGCGGTGATCTGTCCACCGGCGATGGCCTCCAACCAGCCGGTGACCCGGTCGGACGGGAACGCCGCCAACAGGGGGGCGGCCAAGGCGGTGGTCTCGATCAGCGGCTCGGGAAGTGCGGCCCGACCGGCTTCCTCCAGCAATGGCGCCAGGTCGAGCAAGTGGAGACCGAGACCGCCGTGAGCCTCCGGGACCGTCAGACCGGCGACGCCCATCTCGGCCAGGGTGGCCCACCGCCGGCTGCGGGCCATCGGGGCGTTGCATGCATCCCGCAGGTCGTCGGGCGTGCACTCCTTGTCGAGCACCTGGCGCAACGCGTCCCGGAATTGGGTCTGTTGTTCAGTAAAGGCGAATCGCACGATCGGGGTCCTGACCGTCAGCCCCGCGGCAACCCGAGCAGGCGCTCGGCCACCACGTTGCGTTGGATCTCGTTGGTGCCCGCATAGATGGGGCCGGCCAATGCGAACAGGAAGCCATCGAGCCACGGGTTGCCGGCGGCTCCACCCCCGCCGGTCAGTTCGGCCTCCGGTCCGAGCAGTCCGAGCGCCGCCCGGTGGATGGCCAGGTCGGTCTCTGACCAGTGGATCTTGTTGGCACTCGCCTCGGGACCGACGCGGCCACCGGCCAGCACCCGGCACGCCGTCCAGTAGGTATTGAGCCGGTAAGCCTCGGCGTCCATCCAGGCCTGAGCCACCGCGTCGGCGCTCCGGGCCGCCCGGTCGGGAGCGCGGTCAAGTTGTGCGGCGTAGAGGGACACCAGCCGGGATGCCGCCTCGGTGTAGCGGGCCGGGCTGCGGAGGCTGAGCCCTCGCTCGGAACCGGCGGTGGCCATGGCCACGCTCCAGCCCTGCCCGACATCTCCGAGCACCTGCGAGTCGGGTACGAAGACACTCTCGAAGAAGATCTCGGCAAACCCCGGCTCGCCGTCGATCTGGGGGATCGGCCGGACGGTGACCCCGGGGGAGTCGGTGGCCAACAAGAAGTAGGTAAGGCCCCGGTGGCGCTCGGCTTCCGGATCCGTCCGGAACAGACCGAAGCACCATTCGGCGTACGCTCCCCGGGAGGCCCACGTCTTCTGCCCGGTGAGCAACCAGCCATCGTCGCCCGGTGCCCGTTGGGCCCGGCTGCGGATGCCGGCCAGGTCACTCCCGGCGTCCGGTTCCGACCACCCTTGGCACCAGATCTCTTCGCCGGACGCCATGGGCGGAAGGAAGCGGGTCTTCTGTTCGTCGGTGCCGAACTCGAACATGGTCGGGGCGAGCAGGAAGATCCCGTTCTGGCTCACCCGGGTCGGGGCCTGGATACGCCAGTACTCCTCCTCGAAGATCAACCATTCGAGGATCCCCACCCCCCGGCCTCCGTACTCCTCCGGCCATGACACCACCGACCAGCGGTCGGCCGACATGGTCTGCTCCCAGGCCCGGTGGGCCTCGAAGCCGTCGGGGGTGTCGAGCGAGGGCAGCGAGCCGGCAGCCGGGGCGTGGGCGGACAGCCAGGCGCGGGCCTCGGCTCGGAAGGCTTCCTGGTCAGGGGTGAATCTCAGGTCCATCGGGCCTTCGTCGGGGCTGGTCACGGGTTGTCCATTGGTCGGTCGTGGGTTCGGGATCCGGGCCGGTCCGGCGGAGTGTCGGCGGGGAGGGAGAAATCTGACACACCATCAGACTTTCGGCAATTGGGTTGATCGGGCACAATGATCCCATGCCGAACGCCGTGATCGTCGATGCCGTCCGCACCCCGGTGGGGAAGAAGAACGGCCGGCTTTCCGGTTGGCACGCGGTCGATCTGGCCGCGCAACCCCTCCGGGCCCTGTTGGAGCGCAACGACCTCGACCCCGCCCTGGTCGAGGATGTCATCTACGGCTGCACCATGACGGTCGGCGAACAGGCCATGAACATCGGCCGGAACGCCGCCCTGGCCGCTGGCTTTCCCGACACCGTCCCGGGCACCACCGTCGATCGCCAGTGCGGGTCCGCTCAACAGGCGGTGCACTTCGCCGCCCAGGCGGTGATGTCCGGAGCCATGGACATCGCCATCGGCGGCGGGATCGAGGCCATGAGCCGGGTGCCCATCGGGTCCACCACCGACCACGGACCCGGTGAGGCTTACGGCCCCACCGTGCACGATCGGTTCGATTTCATCCACCAGGGCCTGGCCGCCGAGGAGATCTCCCACCGGTGGGGCATCTCCCGGGAGGCTATGGACAGATTCGCGCTCGAGTCCCACGACCGTGCCGTCCGGGCCATCTCCGAGGGTCGGTTCGAGAATGAGATCCTGCCGCTCGCCACCCGCCGGGCCCGGATCGACCACAAGGTCGCCCAGGCCGGGACCGACGAGGGCGACCCGGCCGACGAAGGCCCCCTGACTTTCGACGAAGGGGTAAGGGCCGGTTCCACCTACGAGAAGCTGGCCTCGCTGCCGCCGGCGTTCGCCGAGCACGGGCTGGTCACCGCGGCGTCGTCATCGCAGATCTCCGATGGGGCGGCGGCGGTGCTGATCATGACCGAGGAGCGGGCCGGGCAGTTGGGGTTGCGGCCCCGGGCGAGGTTCCACACCTTCGCGGTGGCCGCCAACGATCCCGTCATCATGCTGACCGCACCGATCCCGGCCACCACCCTGGTGCTCAAGAAGGCGAAGATGTCCCTCGACGACATCGACCTCATCGAGATCAACGAGGCCTTCGCCTCGGTGGTGCTCGCCTGGGAGCAGGAGCACCACCCGGACATGGCCAGGGTCAACGTGAACGGTGGCGCCATCGCCATCGGTCACCCGACCGGTGCCTC
>DASZIT010000065.1:0-6274 GCA_035948855.1 Acidimicrobiales bacterium
GCCGCCGCCCTGTCCGCCGATCGATGCCGCAAAACCGCTTTTCGGCCCACCAACGAACCACTGAGAGTGGGGATGTCCGGATCCGATCGCCCCGGTGCGCCTTCAGATCCAGCGGGATTGGGCCGATTTTGGCTCCACAAAGCTCAAGCCCAGTCAGGTTCGTTCCGATATCTCTTGCATGACGGATCTGCGCAGCCGGCCCGGCGCGAGGGGAGCTCTCGAATGCCACAACTGATAGTGGGCCTCGACATCGGCACCAGCGCCGTGCGCGCGGCGGAGCTCGATGTCAGCTCCAAGCCACCCCGGCTCATCAACTACGGGCAGATCGGCCTGCCTCCGGGCTCGGTGGTCGACGGAGAGATCCAAGACGCCACTGCGGTATCGGAAGCCGTCCGCCGCCTCTGGAAGAACGGCCAGTTCTCCACCACATCGGTAATCGTGGGTATCGCCGGCCTGCGGGCCATCACCCGGGAGATCGATCTTCCCTACGTTCCGGACAACGAGGTCGACAGTGCGGTCCGATTCCATTCCGAAGAGGTCATCCCGTTCCCCCCGGACAAGACCATCCTCTCTTCGCAGATCCTCGCCGACTACACCGCGCCGGAAGGCGGCAAGATGCGCCGGGTGCTGGTGGCGGCGGCCCACTCCGATCTGGTCGAAGGGGTCGTGGCCGTGGCCGAGAGTGCCGGCCTGGTCGTCAAGGGTGTCGACCTGGTGTCGTCCGCGCTGGTACGGGCCATCTCCGATGGGACATCCGGTGATCAGCCCGAAGCCATCGTGTCGGTAGGGGCCGGGCTCACCGTGGTGGTCATTCATCAGAACGGGCGGCCGCAGTTCGTCCGCACCATCGGCTCGGGCGGCAACGCCGTCACCGCGGCGATTGCCTCCTCCCTCGACCTGCCCCTGGCCGATGCCGAGGCGCTCAAGCGCCGCCTGGGTGAGCCCATGCCCCAGGTCCACGCCGCACAGCAGGCCATCCGGGGCACCGTCGACAATCTCATCAGCGAGATCCGGAACTCGGTGCAGTACTTCGCCACCCTCCCGGGCCGACTCCCGGTGTCCCAGATCCTGGTGACCGGGGGTGGGTCCTCCCTTCACGGTTTCATTCCCATGCTCGGAGCCCAGATCCACCTGCCGGTGCACTCGGTCTCCCCGCTCGCCCGCCTGGACGTCTCCAAGGTAGACCTCACCCCCGATCAGGCCGCCCAGGTGAGCCCCGTACTTTCCACGCCGATCGGTCTCGGCCTTCCCGAATCCAACCCGGCGGTGAAGCAGTTCAACCTGCTTCCCCCCGAGGTGATCCAGCGCACCCGGATCAACACCATCCAGCAGCGGACCATGCTGGTGGCCGCGGTAATCGTGGCCCTGCTCGGCGTCTTCGGAGCCTGGAAATTCTTTCAGGTCCGCAGCGCGCAGAACGATGTGAGTGCGCTCAACGCCAGCATCTCCTCGCTGAATGCCCAGATACCCAAATATGACCTGGTGGTCTCCGCCGACACCGCCTACAACGCCGGGAGTGCCCGTCGGACCGCGGTGCTCGGCGCTTCCATCGATTGGCCCAATGCTCTTTCCAACCTGATCGCCATCACGCCTCCCAATCTGCAGGTCCAATCGTTCGCCGGCACCACCGGCAACGGGTCGGCCGCGGCGTCGACGGCCGGCGCGGTAACGCCCACCACCGCAACTCCGGCGGCGTCGAGCAGCGTTTCGGCGTCCATCGGTTTCGTCGCCACTGCGCTCAACGGCCCCGGGCCCGGCCTCACCAGTCCGTCCTTGTGGACCTCGGCCATCGCCAATGACTCGGCCAAACTGTTCGCCAATCCGGTACCCACCTCGATCACCACCAATACCGACGGCACGGTGTCCTTCCCTTCGACGATCTCAGTGACACCTGCCGCCAGCTTGGCCAAGAATGCGAGCCTGCAATGAACACCGTGAAGGAATACCAGAAGCCGATCATGGTCGGGGTGGTGGGGGTCGTGGTGGCCATTTTGCTGTACGCATTGCTGGTCGCGCCTCAGAGCTCGAAGCTCTCCTCGCTCAATACTCAGAAGACCCAACTCGCCGCCCAGCAACAGCAGCTGCAGACCAAGCTGACCGGCCTGGAGAAGGAAAAGCAACAACTGCCGACCAAGTGCGCGAGCCTGCAAAAGATCACGCTGCAGATTCCAAGTGTGCTGAACCCCGGAGACCTGGCCGCGGAGCAGTCGACCTTCTACAACCAGCTCACCGCGCTGGTGGGTTCGTCCGGCACCTCGATCCCCTCGTTCGCCTGGACCGGCAACTCCGCCACTGGGGCGACACCGGCCACCACACCCCCGGCCGCCGGAGCCGCGCCGGCGACCAGCG
Source organism: Acidimicrobiales bacterium (assembly GCA_035948855.1). Taxonomy (GTDB): domain Bacteria; phylum Actinomycetota; class Acidimicrobiia; order Acidimicrobiales; family RAAP-2; genus DASZIT01. Next base: position 2,350 of record DASZIT010000065.1, read on the forward strand.
GGGTTGTCCCGGTGCCGGTCAAGATGCACATCACCGGCAACTTTGCCCAGATGTCCGCCTTTATCGCCGGCCTTGATTCGTTCCCCCGCCTGTTCGTGATCCAGACGTTCACCCTGGCCATCGGCCCCACCACCGGAGCCGCGAGCTCGCCGGGTGCCGCCACCGGGAATACCCAGCCGCTGTGGGTGGGCCAGACCCCGACCGCGGGCGGCAATGGGCCCTACGGTTTGGACCTGGTCGGGTCGATCTACTACACCGCGACGCCGAGCGCCCTGGCGGCGTGCACCCAAGCCACCGCCAAGTAGTCCCGGCGATCCGGCCCGCTCGATACCCACCCGATGCCCACCAATCCGACGCGGCGCCATGGCGGGTGGATCGTCCTGCCTCTCGTACTTGGCCTCGCAGGTTTCCTGACCAGCTGTAGCTCCGGGACCGCCGCTACGACTCCGACCACGTCGCCGCAAGCGACGCTGTCGCTTGCCCTCGCCAACGCCACGTCTGCCGGGTGGGTCCACGAAACCAACCGGACGACCGGCTCCGGGCATTCGGTGTCGATGGTGAATGACATCGGAACCGATCAGGGTCGACAGGTCATTGACAGCGACGGGGCCCAGGCCACCGCCCTGGTGTTGAGCGGGATCGCCTACATCCAGGGGGACGCCAACGCCGTCAGCAACTTCTTCCAGATTCCGACGCCCGACCCTCAGAAGCTCGCCGGGCAATGGATCTCGATTCGTCCCTCTGACCAGAGCTATGCCGCGGTCAGCGCTTCGGTGACGCTGCAATCAGACTTCCAGAACTTCCAGAACCTGTTCCTTGGCCCGTTCAAAGCCGGCGCCCAGACCACAGTCAATGGGGTCAAGGTCGTCCCGATATCGGGCCACGTCCAGGGTTCCACGACCGGCTCAACGGTGCCGGCCACCCTCTTCGTCACCGCCTCCGGCAAGGTGCTGCCGGTCAGTTTCCGAGCCACCAACAGCCAGGCCAGCATCACCTCGCAGTGGAGCGACTGGGGTCAAGCCGTTGCCCTGGCTGCGCCGGCCGCTTCGATCCCGATGTCCTCCATCGTCGGGCAAAGCTCCGGGGCGACGACCACCTAGCAACCAGGAGTTGCCGGCTAGATCCCGCTGACCTGCATGTCGGCCACCGCCAAGGTCTGACCGGCGGCGATCCCCGGCAGCCATTCCACATCGGCACCCACTGCCACCAGCGACTGGAGGATGCGCTGGAGGGTCGACGCCACCGTGATCTCCCGGACCGGCTCGGCCAGCTTCCCGTCCCGGATCATCAGACCCTCGGCGCCCACCGAGAAGTCGCCGCTGATCGGGTTGACGCCGGAGTGGACCCCGGTCATCGACTGGACGAACAGCCCCTCGCCGACCGCCGCCAACACCCCGCCCTCGTCGTAGCCTTCGGGACCCGGAGTCAGGGCCAGGGCCCGGCAACCCACCCCCGGGGTGCCGGCAAATCCGCCCCGTACCGCCGAGCCGGTCGAGGCCACTCCGGCCCGGGATCCGGCCACCGTGTCGTACAGGAAGCCCATCAGGACGCCGTTGACGATGAGCTGGTTCCGCCGGCAGGCCAGGCCTTCGGCATCGTAGGACGCTGCGCCGTAGGCCAGCGGGTTGGTGGGGTCGTCGACCAGGGTGAAACCGGGCGCCCCCACCTGCTCGCCGATCCGGCCGGCAAAGAAGGAACGGCCCTTGGCCACCGCCTCTCCGGACAGGGCGCCGGAGATCACCGAGAGAAGGGTGGACGCCGCCCGGCGGTCGAACACCACCACCGAACGCCCCGAGGGCCCCTTGGTGGCCCCCAACATCCGCACCGCCCGCTCGACGGCGTCGGTCGTCACCTTGTCCCGGTCGAGACCCTCGAACCCGCGGGCGGTGTCGAACCCACCACCGGTCTGGCTGGCTTCGCCGTCGCCGGCGATCACCCCCACCGAGAGGAATCCTTGGGTCTTCCGGTTCGACGACCGGATCCCGGTGGTCGAGACCAGGGCCATCTCCACCGAGGTGTCGCCGTAGTCAGCCGACGACACTTGGCGGATCCGAGGATCCGCCCCCCGAGCCTGGGCTTCCAGGGCGAGGGCGAGCTCGACCTTGGCCGAGGTCGGCACCGAGGCCAACGACTCGTCCCACAGGTCGAACGGCACCGCCGCCACGCCGTCGGGGACGGCCAGCTGCACATGCTCGTCGGGGGTGGCAAACCGGGCGTTGTCGCGGGCTTCGTCCAGGGTTTCCGCCAGCACCGATTCGTGCAGCGAGCCGGCCCAGGCGAACCCCAGCTTGTGGTCGACCACCACCCGGATGCCGATGCCGGCCGAGGTGGCCGAGGTGAGGGATTCGACCTCGCCGTCGTAGGCGCGGATCTCGGTCTCGTCCCCCCGGGCCACGTAGACCTCGACGTCCTCCCCGGTACGGGCCCAGCCGGCCACCCGGTCGGCCAGGTCGAGGAGGTTGTCCCCGCCGGTGTCGGCGGAGGCAGCGGTAGTGGTGGCGGTGGTCATTCGGTCGTCCCCCCGATGGTCACCCCGGTGATCCGGAGGGTGGCCTGCCCGCAGCCCACCGGCACACTCTGGCCGTCCTTGCCACAGGTCCCCGGGGTCATGGCGAAGTCGGTAGCCACCGCGTCCACCCGCTTGAGGATCTCGGGACCGTTGCCGATCAGGTTGGCGTCGCGGAGGGGTTCGGTGATCCGCCCGTTCTCGATCAGGTACGCCTCGGTGGTGCCGAACACGAAGTCGCCGGTGGTGGTGTTGACCTGTCCGCCGCCCAGCTTGGCCACGTAGACGCCGTGAGGGGTCTGGGCCACGATCTCGTCGGCGTCATCCTCGCCGGGCAGCAGAAACGTGTTGGTCATCCGGACCATGGGCAGGTGCTGGTAGGTCTGGCGGCGACCGTTGCCCGATGACACCCGGCCCTCCTTGCGGGCCCGCAGGAAGTCCCACAGGTACTCGGTCAGCATGCCGTTCTCGATGAGCACGTTGCGCTGGGCCGGACGGCCCTCGTCGTCGAAGCCGAAGGTGCCCCACTCGGAGCCCACGGTGCCGTCGTCAACCAGGGTGACCAGCGGGCTGGCCACCTGCTTTCCGACCTGGCCCACGTACACCGAGGCGTTCTTGGCGATGTGGTCGGCCTCGAGCCCGTGACCGCAGGCCTCGTGAAAGAGGATGCCACCGCTCCCGCCGGCCAGGACCACCGGCACCTCGCCGGAGGGCGCCGGACGGGCCGACAGCTTGGACAGCGCCCGGCCGGCCGCCATCCGGGCCAGGTCCTCGACCGACACATCGTCGAACAGTTCGTAGCCGACAGTGTGGGCGGTCGACTCCGAGCCGGTCTGGAGGCCGGTATCCCCTTCGGCCACGCAGGACACCGAGAAGCGGGTCCGGCGCTGCTGGTCTTCGGCCAGCAGCCCGTCCGAGTTGGCGATCAGCACCTGGCGCCTCGACCCGCCGTAACCGGCCTGCACCTGGGAGATGGCCCCACCGCTGGCCCGGGCGGCCTCGTCGGCCTGTCGCAACAGGTCGAGGGTGTCGGCTTTGGACACCGCCGGCTCCCGGTCCGTGCCGATCCGACCGGCACCCCCGGTTGCCTCCAGGGAGCCCATCGCCACCGTGTGGGTTCCCCCGCCGCCACTGCGGGCGACGGCCGAGGCGGCTTCCGCCGCCTTGATGAGCCCGGCCTCGCTGAGGTCGGCGGTGTGGGCGAAGCCGGTGGTGTCCCCGGTGACCACCCGGATGCCGGCGCCCCGCTCCCGTCCGGATGACAGCTCCTCCACCCGCCCGTCGTCGAGCAACGCGGAGGAATTGGAGCGGTCTTCCGCGAATACCTCGGCGAATTCCCCGCCGTGCCGCAGGGCTTCTCCGAGCACCCGCTCCAATACCGGCGTGTCAATCACTGCTGCCTCCTTGCTGGGTCGACCC
>DASZIT010000066.1:0-8941 GCA_035948855.1 Acidimicrobiales bacterium
GTAACGCTCGGGGAGCGCCGTCTGGAGCCGAACCATGTCGTGTACTACCCCCTTGGGGAGGCGCTCCGGTAGTGGCCGGCGGGGACAGCCTGGTCGCCCATCCGCGGGGTTGTCGGCCCCGGAGCGGTATATGTCACCGGAAAACCAGGCCGGTGTCCTCTCAGTGTAGGCGGAACCCGCCAATTGGCGACGCACCCGGAAGTGAACGGTTCCGACCGCCGGACACGGCACACTGGAGGCGTGGTGACCAGGCCTGCCACCGGGACCGTCCCCGACGCTCCCGGCTCCTATCAATTCGTCGACGCCCACGGCCGGATCATCTACGTGGGCAAGGCCAAATCGATCCGGCAGCGCCTCAATTCCTACTTCCAGGACCCGCTGGGGCTTCCCCCCCGCACCGCCCAGATGGTGGAGCACGCCGACCACGTCGAATGGGTGGTGGTGGACAGCGAGGCGGAGGCGCTCCTCCTCGAGCACAACCTCATCCAGGAGTTCCAACCCCGCTACAACGTCCGGCTCAAGGACGACAAGAGCTATCCGTGGCTGGCGGTGACGGTGAACGACGAATGGCCGCGCCCGGCGGTGGTCCGGGGGCGCAAGCGAAAAGGGGTCCAGTACTTCGGCCCGTATCCGAACGTGGGCGCCATCCGGGACACCCTGGACCTCCTCTTGCGCACCTATCCGGTCCGCACCTGTTCGGACGCCAAGTTCGGACGCCACCAGCGTCTCGGCCGCCCGTGTCTGATGTACCACATCGAGCGTTGCGCGGGGCCGTGTGTGGGCCTCGTCGAACATGAGGAGTACGACCAGCTGGTCGCCGACCTGATGGCCTTCCTGGGTGGGGACACCGGACCCCTCGAGCGGGGGCTGGAGTCGGCGATGAAGCAAGCCTCGTCAGCGCTCGAGTTCGAGCGGGCGTCGGTGCTCCGGGACAAGCTGGAAGCCATCCGGGCCGCCGATGCCGTCCGCCAGATGGAGCTCGAGCGGCCCGAGGACCTGGATGTCATCGGCCTGGCCGAGGACGAGCTGGAGGCGGCGGTCCAGGTCTTCCAGGTCCGGAAGGGGAAGGTGGTCGGTCGCCTGGCCCTTTTCGTGGACAAGGTGGAGGACCTCACCCCCGCCCAGCTCATCGGCCGGATCCTGGTCGACGTCTACGCCGACTCCGTCTCCGGGGTGCCCAAGCAGGTGTTGGTCCCGACCATGCCCGATGACGTGGAGGCGGTCTGTGCTTATCTGGCCGAGCGCCGGGGGGGTCCGGTCGCCGTTCGGGTGCCGGTGCGGGGCCCGAAGCGGTCGCTGCAGGAGACGGTGACCCACAACGCCGAGGAAGCCTTTCTCCGGCATCGGCTGCACCGGACCTCGGACCACAACAGCCGGGCCCGGGCCCTCGAGTCACTCCAGCGGGAGTTGTCGCTGCCCACCGCGCCGCTGCGGATCGAGTGCTACGACATGAGCCACCTCCAGGGCACCGACTACGTGGGCTCGATGGTGGTGTTCGAGGACGGCCTGGCCAAGCGCAGCGACTACCGCCACTACAAGGTGGCCACCGTGGCCGGCAATGACGACTACGCGGCCATGGAAGAGGTGTTGACCCGGCGGCTCACCGCCCTGTTGGCCGACGACGCCCCCGCTCCGCCGGCCGACCCTGACCACAACGGCGCCGACGTCGCCCCCGTCGCCCGGAGCAAGCGCCGCTTCGCCTATCCGCCGCAACTCCTACTGCTCGACGGGGGACTGGGGCAGCTCCACGTCGGGGTCAAGGTGCTCGAGCGGCTGGGCCTCACCGATCGGGTGCCGATCGCCGCCCTGGCCAAGAGCTTCGAGGAGGTCTACCTGCCCGGCAGCTCGGACCCGATCCGACTGCCCCGGCAATCGGAGGCTCTCTATCTGCTGCAGCGGCTCCGGGACGAAGCCCACCGCTTCGCCATCTCCTACCACCGCACCCTGCGGGGCAAGCGGATGGTCGCCGGGGTGCTCGACGGCATCGAGGGGCTGGGACCCAAGCGCCGGGCCCGCCTGCTCGACCAGTTCGGCGGCCTCGCCTCGCTCCGCAAGGCATCCAAAGAGGAACTGCTGGCGGTGTCCTGGCTCCCGGCCACCGTCGGCGCCGCGGTGTTCGACCGCATCCACACCCCGATGTCCCCGAGCGGGCCGGCGCCCCAACGTGCAAGGGTAGATCTATGAGCGAGTACCTGGTGGTGACCGGTATGTCCGGCGCCGGCCGCTCCACCGCCGGGGCCACCCTCGAGGACATCGGCTGGTTCGTGATCGACAACATGCCCTCCGAGCTGATCTCCAAGGTCTCGGAGTTGGTGGACGGCAGCGGCGCGGAGATGAAACGGGTGGCCTTCGTGGTCGGAAGGGGCGGGGGAGACCTCGACGATGTGCTGCCGGCGGTCGATGCCCTGAAGGCCGGGCGCAAACGGGTTCGCATCCTCTTCCTGGACGCGGCCGACGACGTCCTCATCCGCCGCTTCGAGGGAACCCGGCGGCGCCACCCGCAAGAGGCGCGGGGGGTGGAGGAGTCGATCAACGAGGAGCGGAAACTCCTGAGCGACATCCGCGACCGAGCCGACCTGGTGGTCGATTCCGGCGAACTGAATGTCAACCAGCTCCGGACCCGGCTGATGGAGGTGTTCAGCGAGGAGGACGCGGTCGGCACCATGCGCACCTCCATCCTGTCGTTCGGCTTCAAGTACGGAGTGCCGACCGACGTCGACCTCATGTTCGACTGCCGGTTCCTCCCCAACCCCTACTGGGACGAGGAGCTGCGGCCCCAGAGCGGGCTGGACGAACCGGTGCGCGACTTCGTCCTCTCCCGCCCGGAGACCGCCGAGTTCCTGGAGAAGCTGGACGGGCTGCTGGCCATGCTGGTCCCCGCCTACATCCGGGAGGGGAAGTCGTATCTCACCGTGGCCATGGGCTGCACCGGTGGCCGTCACCGGTCGGTGGCGCTGGCCGAGGAGTTGGCCTCCCGTCTCGATGCCCACGGAATGCCCACCACGGTGTTCCACCGGGACATCGAACGGTGAACGACTCCGACGACGGGTACCACGGGCGGCGCCCGCCCCGGGTGGTGGCCCTCGGGGGAGGCCACGGGCTGGCCGCCACCCTCCGGTCGGTCCGGACCCTGACCGATTCCATCACCGCGGTGGTGTCGGTGGCCGACGACGGCGGATCCTCCGGCCGGCTCCGCGAGCTGATGCACATCCTGCCCCCGGGAGATCTCCGGAAGTGCCTGGTGGCCCTGGCCGAGCCCGACTCGCTCTTGGCCCGGGCCTTTGCCCACCGGTTCAACGAAGGGGAGCTGTCGGGCCACTCGCTGGGCAATCTGGTGTTGGCCCGGCTGATGGAAGCCGCCGGCGACCCGATCCGGGGCCTGGACGAGGCGGCCCGGCTGCTCGGGGTCCGGGGCCGGGTGCTCCCGGCCACCACCGAGCTGGTGGTGCTGAAGGCGGAGATCGAGGGCGGCTCGGTCTCCGGCCAGGTGGCGGTGATGGGGAACGACCATATTCGCCGGGTGTCGCTGGTCCCCGGCGATGCCGTGGCCCCGGGACCGGTGCTCGACGCCATCCGATCGGCAGACCTCATCGTGCTGGGTCCCGGGTCGCTGTTCACCAGTGTGCTGGCGGCCATCGCGGTGCCGGGGATCACCGACGCCATCCGGGCATCATCGGGCCGGACCGTCTACGTGTGCAATCTCCGCCCCCAGGTCCCCGAGACCGCCGGATTCGACGTCGGCATGCACATAACCGCCCTGGTGGCGCACGGTGTGAAGGCCGACGTCGCCGTCTACGATCCCCGCGGGCTGGCGCTGGGCACGCCCTCGATCCCGGTCGTCGAAGCCTCGCTGTGCCGACCCAACGGGTTGGCCCATGACCCGGCCAAACTGGCGAATGTGCTCGCAGATCTGCTCGGATGACCCGGCGGCGTATCCTGTTGGCCTAGCTTTGGTCGCCGGACGTCGCTCGTCGGAACTGGGCAAGTCATCGGTATCGTGAACTAGAGAGGTACTACAGGAATGACCGTACGGGTCGGTATCAACGGGTTCGGACGCATCGGTCGTAACTACCTTCGGGCCGCCCGAGCCATCGGGGCCGACGTCGAGGTCGTCGCCATCAACGACCTGACCTCGGCCGAGACCCTCGCCCACCTGCTCAAGTACGACTCCACCCACGGCCGGTTCGGATCCGAGGTCAAGGTGGACAGCACCCAGATCATCCTCGACTCGGGACCCATCGCCGTCCTGGCCGAGCGCGACCCTCTGGCCCTCCCCTGGGGCGAACTGGGGGTCGAGGTGGTGATCGAGTCCACCGGTTTGTTCACCACCCGCGAAACTGCCGCCGCCCACCTGTCCGGCGGGGCGTCCCGGGTCATCGTGTCGGCGCCGGCTTCCGGGGCCGACGCCACCTTCGTCATGGGGGTCAACGACCACGAATTCGATCCGGACACCCACTTCGTGGTGTCAAACGCTTCGTGTACCACCAACTGTTTCGTCCCGCTGGTGAAGGTGCTCGACGACGCCTTTGGCATCGAGAGCGGGCTCATGACCACGATCCACGCCTATACCAACGACCAGAATCTCCTGGATCTGCCGCACAAGGACCTGAGACGGGCCCGTTCGGCGCCGGTGAACATCGTGCCCGCATCCACCGGAGCGGCCCGGGCCACCGGCCTGGTGCTGCCCACCATGCAGGGACGGCTGGACGGGTCGGCGTTCCGGGTTCCGGTGTCGGACGGCTCGATCACCGACTTCACCGCGGTGGTTCCCGGAGCGGTCAGCGTCGAGGAGGTCAACCGGGCGTTCGCGGAAGCGGCCGCCTCGGGTCCGCTCTCCAAATACCTGGTGTACACCGATGACCCGATCGTGTCTTCCGACATCGTCGGCAGTCCGGCCTCGTGCACCTTCGACGCCGGGTTGACCATGGTCATGCCCTCCGCCTCCGGGATCACCCTGGTCAAGGTCCAGGGGTGGTACGACAACGAATGGGGCTACGCCAACCGTCTCGTCGATCTGTCCGTCTTGGTCGGCGGCGTCGCCGCCTGAGGGCGCCGACCGGGAGCTGGGGGGGCACAACGACAATGACCGCAGGCGACGACAATCCGATCTTGCGGGGGCTCCCGCTGCTGGATGATCTGCCCCCGCTCGACGGGACTAGCGTGTTGGTCCGGGTCGATTTCAACGTGCCCCTCGGGGTCAGCGACCGCGGGACGCCGACGGTCACTGACGACTTCCGGATCCGGTCGGCGTTGCCGACCTTTCGGTACCTCCTCGAGCGAGGGGCGAAGGTCACCGCCTGCACTCACCTCGGACGCCCGGACGGTGCCCCGGATGCCCGGTGGGAGATGACACCGGTTCGGGACCGGTTGGCGGAATTGGCTCCTCAGGTGCAGCTGCTGGAGAACCTCAGATTCGAGCCGGGGGAGTGCGACAACGATCCGGCCTTTGTCGACAAGCTGGTCAACGGCCACGACGCCTATGTCAACGATGCCTTCGGGGTTTCCCATCGGACCCACGCGTCGATCGTCGGCCCCCCGAGATTCCTCCCCAGCGCGGCCGGTCTCCTGCTGCAGCGGGAGCTAGAGGTACTAGGAGGACTGCTCGGACTCCCGGCCCGCCCGTTCGTGGCCGTGGTCGGCGGGGCCAAAGTCACCGACAAGCTCGGCGTGCTCACCAAGCTCCTCGACCGGGTCGACGCGCTGCTGGTCGGCGGGGGCATGGCCTTCACCTTCCTGGCCGCCGCCGGACACGACGTCGGGGCGTCGATGGTGGATCGGGATCAGATCGAGCGATGCGCGGAACTCCTGGCCGGCGACACCCCGATCCTCCTCCCGTCCGACATCGTCGCCCTCGAGCCCGGAGCCGACTTCGGGTGCGGATGCGACAAGGGCCAGGTCGTCATCGTCGAGGACGACGTCCCCGCCGGGTGGGTGGGTCTCGACATCGGGCCGGCCACGGTGAAGGCCTACAGCGAGAAGATCGCCGGCGCCGGCACCGTGCTGTGGAACGGCCCGATGGGGGTGTTCGAAGATGACCGCTTCTGCGCGGGGACGACCGGGGTGGCCCAGGCGGTCGCCGAGTGCCGGGGATTCACCGTGGTGGGCGGGGGCGACAGCGCGGCGGCCGTCGACGCCATCGGGCTGGCCGACCGTATCGATTTCATCTCCACCGGGGGCGGCGCCTCCCTCGAACTCCTCGAGCACGGAGACCTCCCGGGCCTGGCCGCCCTGCGGGGTGCGGTCAACGCCCCCGCCCCCGGGTCGGGCCGGGGTCGACACGCCCCGTGAGCGCCGCCGTTCGACGCCGCCCACTGATCAGCGGCAACTGGAAGATGAACTTCGATCACTTCGAGGCCATCCACGCGGCCCGGGACCTCGGGTTGCGGCTGAGCCCCGCCGACGCGGTATCCGTCGACGCGTCGGTGCATCCGCCGTTCACCGACATCCGGTCGGTGCAGACGGTCATCGAGGCCGAAGGCGTGCCCGTCGCCCTCGGCGCCCAAAATTGCGCGGTGGAGGACTCCGGCGCCTTCACCGGCGAAGTCAGCCCGTTGATGCTGGCCAAACTCCACGTCGAGTACGTGATCATCGGGCACTCCGAACGGCGACGCTATTTTGCCGAGACCGACGAACTGGTGGCGGCCAAGCTCCATGCGGTGATCCGCAACGGGATGACTCCCATCTGCTGCGTGGGGGAATCGGAAGAGGAACGGGCCGAAGGTCGGACCAAGGATCGACTGGACCGTCAGGTCGAAAACGCCATCCGCCAGCTGGCGCCGGAGGCGGTGGCGGGCATGGTGGTGGCCTACGAGCCGATCTGGGCCATCGGAACCGGGCAGGCGGCTACCGCCGAGGATGCCCAGGAGGCATGCAGCTGGATCCGGGAGATCGTGGGCCGGGTGGCGGGGGCGGAGCCGGCGACCACGGTGCGAATCCAGTACGGCGGCTCGGTGACGGCCGAGAACACCGACGAGCTGATGTCGCGCCCCGACATCGATGGGCTCCTGGTCGGAGGGGCCAGCCTGGACGCCTCGGCATTTGTGGCCATCATCAAGGCCGCGGCCAATGCGGGCCGTTAGGTTTGGTATCGTCTCCGTCGGCAAGAGTCGAGGAAAGGAGATGCCATGTTGACCACCGCCATCGTCGTCGTGCAGATCCTGGCATCGCTCTCCCTGCTCTTCCTGATTTTGATGCATAGCGGCAAGGGTGGGGGCCTTTCGGACATGTTCGGAGGCTCGGTGGGGTCGGCGGCGGCCGGCTCGACGGTGGTGGAGAAGAACCTCGACCGGATCACGGTCACGGTGGCAGTGCTCTTCGCCTTCACCAACATTGTCCTCATTCTCCGCCTGCAGTGAGCTCTGAAGGCGCCGAGCCGGGCGGGCGCCGAAGTCGCATCGAAACATTCTGGGCGGAGCGGCGGGCCCGTTGGACGTTGCCCCTACTGATCATCGTGATCATCGTCATCGTGGCGATCGTCGACCACCTCGGATCCCACCGGATACGGGAAGTCACCCAGCAGAGCATCTCGGACCTCGTCTCCGGAACCGGCGGGACGGCCAACGTGAGCCTCGACCAACCCTGGGCCGGCTTCAATCCGAATACCCCCGGGGGGGCCAGCTCTTCGACCCCGACCCTGCTGTCGTCGGTCCTCCCGAGCGCCTACACCATCCTCCCCAACCTCACCACCACCCTCAACGCTGACCTCCTGAGCAGCACCAAAGTCACCGCGGTGAGCCCGCTGACCATCCAATACGTGGTGAACCCGGCGGCCGTCTGGTCTGACGGGGTACCGGTCGGCGCCGAGGACTTCATCTATGCCTGGAAGTCCCAGCGGGGGACGGACCTAGATGTGGACGGCCAGCCGGATGCGGCATCCTCGATCCTCGGTTACCGGGATGTGGCGTCGGTCACCGGCAGCCAGGACGGCAAGACCGTCACCGTGGTGTTCTCCAAGCCGTTCACGGATTGGAGAACGCTGTTCAGCGGGATGGTCCCGGCCCACATCGCCGAACGAATCGGCTGGAACCACGGCTTCGATGCCTTCAATCCGGCCGTCGACCTCTCGGCCGGCCCGTACGTCCTGCGTTCGGTGTCGGGGGGAACCGCGGTGTTGGTCCGCAACCCCCGTTGGTGGGGTACGCCGGGAACCCTGGCGTCGGTGACAGTGTCGAACGTGTCCGACCCCTCGACCTGGGTTGCCGGCCTCGGAGGCAGCAACCACATGGTGGCGCAGCCGGCCGGCTTCAATTTGGCCACCCTCAACGCCACGTCGTCGTTGCCGAACACCCAGAGCACCGTGCAACCGTCCCTCACCTTCATGCAGGTCGAGTTCAATACGATCTCGCCATTGGCGTCCCAAATGGCCCTGCGCCAGGCGATCGCCCATTCCATCGACCGGGATGCCCTCCTGGCCCAGACCTTCCGGGCGGTAGCGCCCGACCTCGGGGTCAACGAGGACCACCTCGCGGTTCCCTTCGCCAACACCTACTCGAAGTCGTCGGCGGCGTCCGGCTACGACAAGGCAGACCCCGCGGCGGTGGACCGGCTGCTGGCGTCATCCGGCTACCACCGCACCCTGGACTCCAGGTACGTGGACGCCGGCGGCAACCAGTTGACCGTGCGCATGGCGGTGGAGTCGGGGGATCCGTGGATCTCCCAGGTTGGGGCGGGCATCGCATCCCAGTTGCGGCTGGCCGGGATCGCGGTGGTCATCATCCCGGTCAACGGCCAAGCCGGGTTGGCGGCGGCGGCCAAGGCCAACGGTTATGACATGGCCCTGGTGACCAGGTCGGCGGGGCCATACCTCACTTCGGCCGATGGTTGGTACTCCGAAGACCTCGGTCCTCCCGGGGTCGGCGGTTCGACGGACTGGAGCAACTACGACGATCCGGCGGTGGACCAGTTGTTCGCCGAGGCGTCCCAAGAGCTGAACCCGATCGTC
>DASZIT010000067.1:0-31610 GCA_035948855.1 Acidimicrobiales bacterium
CCACTTCATTGTTGCCTGGACCGACATCCACTGATCGGCGAGCCCATGGTGACCTCCCACGTGCCCCTCGGTTCGAGCGGGACTTCTCGAGACAACGACCCTGACGAGAACTCGTCACGGGCCGGGGGTCGAACTTTGGCCACCGGCACGTGGTCGGACTCACTCCTCGAAACCTGTTCCGCCGCAACTGGATCAGAGCTGGAGTACGCCGAGGAGCCCCTGCTGCTCGATCACGCCCAGGGGTCGTGGGCGTTTGGGTTTCGGCTGAAGGAGTCGCCGGCCTCGTCCGGAGGCCCCCCGCTCGCCCCGGACGATCCCTGGGGGGTTCCCTTGGTGGTCCGGATCGCCGCCGATCGGAGGGATCTGGATCGCGAGGCCGCGGCCATGCGGATGAGCAGGTCGCACGGCGGCGGTGCGATGGATGTCCGCCAGGTCGTCGCTCTCGAGCCGAGCTCCACGGCGGAGCCTCGGTGGGCTCTCATCAGTGAGGCAGTCACCGGCGTAGCTCTCCCGGAGCTGATCGGTTTCAACTTGCACCACGCCGACGACCTCCTTCGTGGATTCGCGGCTAACCACAACGCCATCCACCGGTTGCCCGCCAAAGAACTGGGCGCCGACCACCCCATTCCCACCGTCGCCGCCGCGGTCGAGGTGGCCCGAATCGATCCCGCTCGCTTCCCCGCGGAGCGGGCGTGGCTTGACGAGCATCTCCCGCCACCCGCCGATGCCGTCCTGTGCCACGGCGGCTATCAGCCACTGTGTGTCTTCGGCCCACCTCCGACCGAATGGGCGGGGCACGGCGGTCCGGGCAAGGGTCTGACGGTGGCCAACTGGAGCGGCGCCGTGCTGGCCGAGCCCGAGTTCGATGTGGCCTTCACGCTGGTGGCGTTCTGGTCCGCACCCTCTTTCGCCAAGAACCGGGCCGAGCGCACGGCCATCAAGATGATCCGCAATACGCTGCTGAACACCTACACACTCGGCTACGCGACGCTCGATGAGCTCGACCCGGAGCGTGTGCGTTTCTGGCGAGCCTTCCATTCCATTCGCGGCATCGCCCGTCTGGACGGTGGTTACGATGCCGACGGTTCGCCGTTCGAGTCACAGGATCGTGAGCCACTTCCCGACGACCTCGGCCCCGAGCTTCACCGCCACTTCCGCCAACTCACCCGAGTCCGATGAATCAAACCGATCTGATCGCGGTAATCGGGATGGGGTGTGTCTACCCCGGCGCCCCCGATGTCGAGACCTTCTGGGACAACATCGTCGCCGGCCACGACGCCATTATCGATGCGCCGCCGGACCGGATCGACCCCCGTTTCTTCGCCGGCCGTGATGGCGAGGCCGATCACCTGACGTCGTCCCGCGGTGGCTTCGTCCAGGGCGATGCCCTTACCTTCGAACCTGGCCGGTTCGGCATCATGCCGGTGACCGTGGAAGGCGCGGAGCCGGATCAGATGATGGCGCTCAAGACGGCGGCGGCTGCCGTTGACGACGCTGGGGGACTCGACGATGTGCCTCACGAGCGGATCGGCGTCGTCCTTGGGCGTGGGGGATACCTCACCCCCGCACTCGCCCGCCTGGATCAACGGGTTCGCACCTCCAACCAACTCCTCGACACGCTCCGATGCCTCCTCCCCGAGGTCGAGGATGACCGACTCGTCGCCGTGAAGGAGGCATTCGCGGGTCAGCTCGGCGACTTCCGACCGGAATCGGCCATCGGCCTCGTCCCCAACCTGGCGGCGTCACGCATCGCCAACCGCTTCGATTTCGGTGGGGCTGCCTACACCGTCGACGCCGCCTGTGCGAGTTCGCTGATAGCCGTCGATGCCGCCATTTCCGACCTCAGGTCCGAGCGCTGCGATGTGGTGCTGGCCGGGGGGGTGCATCACTGCCATGACGTCACGCTGTGGTCGGTCTTCTCCCAACTCGGTGCGCTCAGCACGTCGGGGGAGATCCGTCCATTCAGCCGCCATGCCGACGGCATCCTGGTTTCGGAAGGTACCGGCATGCTGGTGCTCGAGCGGTTGGCCGATGCGGTTCGTCGCGACCACCGCGTGTATGCGACCCTCTGCGGTTCCGGCGTGGCTAGCGACGGCCGCCATTCGAGTCTCATGAGCCCGAGGGTGGATGGCCAAGTGCTCGCCCTGGAGCGGGCGTACCGCGTCGCCGGGGTCGACCCCGCCACCATCGGCCTGATCGAGGGCCACGGTACCGCGACGCCCGCCGGTGACAGCGCCGAGCTGGAGACACTCCGCTGCGTGTACGGCAAGCACGATCCGGTTGACGGCCCCCGGCGCGTCCTCGGCTCCGTCAAGTCGAACATCGGCCATGCCATGCCGGCAGCCGGCGCCGCCGGTCTCATCAAGTCGGTGCTGGCCGTGCACCACGGCGTGCTGCCGCCGACGCTGCATGGTGGCGACCCTCATCCCGCCTTGGCCGACACCCGATTCCGCCTCATTGACCAAGCCGAGCCCTGGTCCTACCCACCGGGGCCTCGCCGGTCCGGCGTCAATGCCTTCGGGTTCGGCGGCATCAATGCCCACGTCATCGTGGAGCAGCACGGCACGGCATCGACTCCGGCCCGAGGATCCAGGGTGCCCTCAGCTACTCAGGTGCTGCCCAACCGGGCGGACGATCATTCCTTCCGCTTCGAGGCCATCCTTCTGCGAGGTCGCGACGCCTCCGATTTGACGACCCAACTGGCGGCGATCGCGCCGCACCGCCAAACCGACCGGGCCGGCCTTCCGACGGGCAGTGGCCCGGCCCGCCTGGCCATCGTCGACCCCAACCCGAAGCGGCTGGAGCTCGCCGCCCGGGTGCTCGCCAAGGGCCAACCGTGGCGGGGCCGCAACGACATCTGGTTCGAGCCGTCGGGCCTGGTGACCGGGGGTGGGCGAATGGCCTTCCTCTTCCCCGGCATCGAGCCCACGTTCGAAGCCGATCTCACTGACGTCGCCGGATGGTTCGGGATCGAGTTGGCACCCCCGCCCGACGGCGCCACCGGCATCGAGTTGCAAGGTCGTAAGATTTTCGAAGCGGGGCGCCTCCTGCACCAAGCCCTTACCGCCCTCGGGATCGCACCGGACGATATGGCCGGGCACAGCCTCGGGGAGTGGACCGGCGCCTTCACCGCCGAGCTCATCCCGGCCGATAAGGCCGACGACTTCCTCGACGGCCTCCGGCCGGGCAGCCTCGAGGTACCGGGCGTGGTGTTCGCCGCGCTCGGGTGCGGCTCCAGTGTCGCCGGCGAGATCATCGACGGCCTCGACGGAGTCGTGGTGTCCCACGACAACTGCCCGCACCAGTCGGTCATCTGCGGGCCCGAGCAAAGCATGGCCGAAGCCGGTCTTCGGTTGGCGGCGCGCAAGGTCTTGGCCCAAGAGCTGCCCTTTCGTTCCGGATTTCACACCCCGTTCTTCGAGCCCTACCTCGACATCGTGCGGCACCACTGGGAACGGATGCCTCTGCAAGCGGCTCGCATCCCGCTGTGGTCGGCCACCACCTGCGAGCGCTATCCCACCGATGCCGACGCCGTCCGACAGCTGGCTGCCGACCACCTGGTCAAACCGGTTCGGTTCCGCGAGCTGGTCGAGAGGTTGTACGCCGATGGCGTGCGGGTGTTCGTGCAGCTGGGGGTCGGGAGCCTGGTGGCGTTTGCCGACGACACCCTGAAGGACCGATCGCAACTAAGCATCTCGGCCGCCTCGTCCACTCGGTCGGGGCTCGAGCAGCTGGCCCGGGTGGCCGCCGCGGTCTGGGTGGAAGGCGCCGACGTCCACCTCGAACGACTGCTCGACCCCGTCGTCGGCGCCACGATGGCTGCCAACAAAGTCGAGCCGGGATACGGCCCGACCGTGCAGCTGGCCCTGGGTACGCCCCTGGTGCAGTTGCCCGGCTCGGTTTCCCTGGGTCTCGCTGCTGGCGCCTTGCCGGCGCCGGTAGATCCCGTGGCCGACTGGGGGAGCACCACCTCACCAGCACTGCGCGCTGAGCTCGACGCGCTTCTGGCCGACACCCTCGACGCCACGAAGTCCATCACCGCCGCCCTGGCCACCTCGGCTCCGCCCACGCGCTCAGTTGGCGGGAGATCGGCCGGGTTGGGCTCGCGGAGGATGGACGCCTCGACCCATACAACGGCAGCCACTGAGCCGGCCGCCGGTGTGTCGGAGGAGGTCCTGTCCATCGACATCGAGGCGTTCCCGTGGCTGATCGATCACTGCTTCTATCGCCAACCCGCCGGTTGGGACGACCTTTCCGATCGTTTCCCGGTGCTGCCGATGACGACCATGGTCGAGCTGCTCGGACAGGCTGCGTCCAGACTTGCACCGGAGCTGGCGGTCACCCGTATCGAAAACGTGCGGGCCATGCGTTGGCTGGCCGGGGCACCCCCGACCCGCGCAGTGCTCACGGCCAGGCGAGTGAGCACTGACCAGGTCGATGCCGCCATCGACGGATATGTACGGGCCACGGTGCACCTGGCACCCTCTCCCCCGCCGACCCCGGAGCCTTCCGCCAGGCCTTTGAACAACCCTCTTCCATCGCCGGTTGGACCCGGCAATCTCTACGCCGACCACTGGATGTTCCACGGCCCGAGCTTTCAGGGCGTGCGATCCATCGCGGCTCTGGGCGACGACGGGGTGGACGGAACCATCGAATCACTGCCCACCCCGGGGGCGTGGCTCGACAACGCCGGTCAACTCTATGGGTGGTGGCTCATGGCCACCGCCGAGTCCGACTTCCTGGCCCTGCCGCAGTCGATCGATCGCATCGAGTTCTTCGGGCCTCAGCCGCCGCCCGGGGCGATGGTCGCCACGACGGTGCGCATCGTCGAGGTCCAGCCGCGTACCGTGCGGGCCGACCTTGAGCTCATCTGGAACGGATCGCTCTGTGTTCGCATCACCGGCTGGGTCGACCGCCGCTTCGACAGCGACCCACCACTGTGGCTCATGCTCCGAGAGTCCGAACACCATCTTCTCGCCTCGCCCACCCCCAAGGGCTACGTTGCCGTCGAGGAGCGTTGGAGCGACTCGGCGTCCCGTGAACTCATGGCCCGCCGCTACCTCGATTCGTCCGAGCGGGCGGTCTATGAAGCTCTGAACCCTCGCGAGCAGCGCCTCTGGCTCCTCGGCCGGATCGCGGCCAAGGACGCGGTGCGCCACGTCCTCTGGTCCGAGGGGCACGGCCCGCTGTTCCCGATCGAAGTTCCCCTGATCGACGACGGTGAGTATGCCGTGGTCGTAAAGGGCGGACCCGCCGACGGACGACGGGTGTCAGTGGCCAAAGCGCAGTGGATCGGCATCGCCGCCGTGGGCACCGCTACCATCCACATCGAGTGCATCGAAAACGGCGACCGGAGCGCGGCCTGGTCTCGGTTGGACAAACAGGTCGGGATGGCGGCGCCGAATTCGACAATTGATATCGATGTGCTGAGATCTCCGGTTCTCACCAGATCGCCGGATACCGTCCCCACCGTTGGGGCCGACACCGAGGCCCAACCCGCCGCCGCTCCCACCGAGCCGGCCGACCCGAAGGAGTACTTGGTTGCCATTACCCAGCCCGCTTGATGACGCGCCACTCACCGAGGACCGCATCCTCGACGATGTGCGGACGATCATCGCCAATGTGATCGGTGAGGACTATGTCGCCGAGATCGAAATCGACCGCGATACCTTGTTCTACGCCGACCTGGAGATCGAGAGCATCGAGTTCGTCGCGCTTGGCGAGTATCTCCAGGACCACTACGGGGATCGCATCGATTTCCCGGCGTGGATCGCCACCATGGAGGTCGATGAGATCATCGCCATGACCATCGGTCGGCTGGTGGACCACATCGTGACGTCCCTGCCATGACCGGACCCGGGTCGCGGGATTGGAGGGACCATGGCTGACCTGATGGTGCGCGGTCTGCGGTTCAACGTGGTGCGCCTCGGACCCGGAGACAACGACGGCGGCGGGGTCCCTGACCCGTATGCCGATCACCGGCGTCCGGTGGTATTCCTCCATGGTCTGATCATGGACAACCTGTCCAGCTTCTATTACACCCTCGCTCCCGCGGTGGCCCGCACGACCGACACGGTACTCTTCGACCTTCGTGGGCACGGACGCAGTGAGCGCCCGCTCGACGGATACCGCATCGAAGACGGTATCGATGATCTCCTGGGTATCCTCGACGCGCTGGAGATCGACGAGCCCGTCCATCTGGTGGCCAACAGCTTCGGTGGCACCATCGCGTTGGCGACCGCGCTCCGCCATCCTGAGCGGGTCGCCGGGATGGCCTTGATCGAGGCCCATCCGGCATTCGAGGGCTGGGGTGACGAAATCGTCGATGACCTGACCGATCTCGTCTCCGGATTCGACGACCCGGGTATCCGTGACTACCTGGCCAACGACGCGCCCCGAACCCTTCGCCGCATGGTCAAGACCTGTGAGGACCTGGTCACGGTGTCCACCATGGGTGACGATCTCCGGGCATCAGAGCCCACCACCCCGGATGACCTGACCACGCTTTCGTGCCCTACCCTGCTCCTGTACGGCGAGAACTCCGACATCCTGGACCGGGCCTTCGTCCTGGAGGATTCCATCCCCGGATCGGTGCTCAGCGTGGTCGACGGCTGCTCTCACGCACTCTTGATGGAAAACCCCCACGAGGTCGACCGCCAGGTGCAGGGCTGGCTGGACGCGCAGGCCGAGCAGGCATGGCTGGCCGCCACGTCGGGCCGGCCGGAGCCGGTCAGCTCATGAGTCGGGTGCTGATCACGGTCCCGCCGCTCACCGGCCACGTCAATCCCACCGTCAGCCTGGGTGCCGAGCTCTCAGCTCGGGGGCACCAAGTTGCCTGGACCGGTCTCCCGGGCGTGGTCGACATGCTGCTTCCTCCCGATGCCACCTTCCTCCCGCTGGTTGGCGGGCTCGACCAGCGGGCCTTCGACGACATGCAACGGCGCGGCACCGGCTTGCGCGGTCCCGAGGCGCTGAAGTTCTTGTGGGAGGATTTCATCGTCCCCTACGCCGCAGCCACCGCGCCCGAGTTGTTCGACGTGGTCCGCGGTTTCGATCCCCACGTCCTGGTAGTGGACCAGCAAGCCGTTGCCGGGGCCGTCGTGGCTCGCCAACAGGGCGTCCCGTGGATCACCTCTGCCACCACCTCCGCCGAACTCACCGATCCTCTGGCCGAGCTCCCGAAGGTGGACGCCTGGGTTCGCGCCAAACTGATCGAGTTGCAGCTCGAGCTGGGTGTCACTCCCGAGATCGCAGCCACCGGAGATCTCCGCTTCTCGGACCAGCTCATCATCGCCTTCACCACCCGGGCCCTGGTCGGGCCGATCGCCGTATCGGGGTCGACCATCCGTTTCGTCGGGCCGTCCATCGACCGGCGCCCTGATCCCACGCCGTTCCCGTGGGAATGGCTCGATCCGGAGCGCCAGCATGTGCTGGTGACGCTCGGGACGGTCAACGCCCAGATCGGAAACCGATTCTTCACCGCGGCGATCGATGCGCTGGCCACCAGTTCAGTGCAGGCCGTCATCGTGGCGCCGCCTGATCAAGTCGACATCCCCCCCGGCGTCGACAATGTTCTGGTGCAGTCGAGGATCCCCCAGCTTGCCGTGCTGAAGCACATGGACGCCGTCGTCACCCACGGCGGCCACAACACGGTGTGCGAGAGCCTGGCTCAGGGACTGCCGCTGGTCCTCGCCCCCATTCGGGACGACCAGCCCATCGTGGCCGACCAGGTGGTGAGGGCCGGCGCGGGAGTACGCGTCCGATTCGGTCGAGTGAATGCGGCCGAGCTCCGCGACGCAGTGGTGAGCGTGCTCGACGAACCCTCGTTTCGAACCGCCGCCGACGGGATCCGTCGGTCGTTCCAGGGCGCCGGCGGAGCCGGCGCCGCCGCGGATGCCATTGACGAGCTCCTGGTCTCGAAGGCGTCAATATGACCGCCGACGCCTTGCGCCGGTTTCGGCCCCGGCGCCGCGTCGGCTGGCTGTGGGTCATCATCACCGCCTGCACCCTGGTCAACGGCTTACGCCTTCGGGGGCGGGTAGACGCCCTCCAGGAGATGTCTGACGACGGGCGGGGGGGCGGCGAAGGGGACGCTGACCGGGTGGCTGACCGGTTGGACCCCGACCATGCATTCGTGACGGCTGCCGGTGTTCACCTTGACGACTCCGTCCGGGTAGCCGCCAGCCAGTATGCCCGCCGTCACCATCTTGACGTGCTCGACCTGGTCCCCGGCGACTTGGGCACCGAGCAGGTTCTCGACCTGGCCCGAATGGTGGATCCGACGACGTACGCCTCCAACCCACTCGCCCCCGGGCACGGACCTCGACAGGCGACCCTGGTACATCGGGCGATCCTTGAGCGGGCCGGCATCGAAACGGTCGATCAACTCGACCCGGTCAGCTACTTCGAGATCACTGCTGAGCTTAAGAAGTTCGCGGCGAAGAGTGCCGACCTGGCGATCGCCATCGGGCTGAACGGCGCCCCGGAAGGTCCCTCCCAGCGTCGGGCCTACCTTTCAGCCCGCTTTTCCAAAGCCATGCCCCTGGTCGTTGCCATTCCAGCGGTGCAATTCACGCTGCTGGGTGCAGGGCTGTTTTTGGCACCGGGCTGGGGCGCCGCGGCCCTGGCCTCGTATCTTGCTCAGCCGTACTTGGCCATCGGCGGCACCGGTCTCCGTCCGCGCGATCTGACTCCCATCGGTGCGCTCACCCGCCCGTTCCGCGGAGCGTGGGGGGCGATTCGCACCGCGATGGCCCGGACGGAGGCAGAGGTGACGCTACCGGTGACTCCCACCGCCGGAGAGCGGGCGGGCGAGTACATCGAGCTGCTGGCCGGGGGACTCGACCGGTTCTTCGAACCCCGTCGTCAGACATGTCCACTGTGTCACGGGGCCTCTCTTTCGGTGAGGGTCCGCGTGGACGACCTCCTGCAGTTCAAACCGGGACGGTTCGAACTCGACGAATGCGCGACCTGTGGCCACATCTTCCAGAACCCACGCCTCTCACTCGAGGGCCTCGACTTCTACTACCGCGACTTCTACGACGGAATCGGCGGCGAGCAGTCGGAGTTCGTCTTCAGCTCCGACGACTCGTCGTATCGCGGTCGGGTCGATCTGGTGGCCGCCCACGCCCGGCCCAAGCGATGGCTCGACGTCGGTGCCGGACACGGCCATTTCTGTCTGGTTGCCTCCGATGTCCTTCCCGACACCCGGTTCGAAGGCCTCGATCTCAGCGACAGCATTGTCGGGGCCGAGCAGCGCCAATGGATCGACCGAGCCCACGTGGGCATGTTTCCTGAGTTGTCCGACGATCTGCTGGAGACTTACGACGTGGTCAGCATGCACCACTATCTCGAACACACCCGCGATCCGGCCGAGGAGCTGGCCGCCGCCGCCAAGGTGCTCGAGTCGGGAGGCCACCTGTTGATCGAGGTTCCGGATCCCGAGTGTACCTACGGGCGCATCCTCGGCTGGACGTGGGGGCCCTGGTTCCAGCCGCAGCACCAACACTTCGTGTCCGCCGGAAATCTGGCCACCATGCTCACCGACCGCGGCTTCACCGTGGTGGCCCAGGAACGCGGACCTGCTCATCAGCCCGTCGATCTGGCGTTTGCTGTAATGCATCTCGCCAATCGGATCGCCGGGCCGCCAAGCCGACCATGGTTGAGGTCACCGCGGCTTCGAGCCCGGGTCCGACGCGGCGTGGGTTTTTCAGCGGTGGTGCCATTCATGGTGGCCGCACTCATCGTCGACCGGCTGATCGCCCCGGTCATCCGCCGACTTCCCGGCGGATCCAACACCTATCGGATGCTGGCCCGCAAGAACTGAGCGGGTCGGGATTTGATCGGCGTGGCAGGTCTCCCCTACTTCGAATTGCCTGGGTTCATATCTGGCTCTCCTGGCGCTCCCGATAGGGCCGGGTTCCGACGATCGACGCACGCTCCATCGTCCGACGATGGGGCCAATAGTCGCTCGATGCGTAGTGCTGCACCGCCCGATTGTCCCAAATCGCCACCGCATCCTTCGTCCAGCTGAAACGGCACTGGTGCTCGGGCGAGTCAGCCTGCCGGCACAGCCGGTCCAACAGTTCGAGGCTGGCATCCTGGTCCCACCCGTCAAGGTGGCTGACGAATGGGCGGTTGACATACAAGTGCAATTTCCCCGTCGCCGGGTGGGTGCACACCACCGGGTGGCGGACCGGCGGGTATTTCGCCTGTGCCGCCCGCCGCTCCTCCCTCGTCATGGAGTGCCCGAATGTTTGGGTGAAATCGTGGACTGCTTGCAGCGAGTCGACTCCGGCTTTTGTCTCATCGTCCAGCGCGTCATATGCCGCGTACATATCGGAGAAGAGAGTGTCGCCGCCCCTGTCAGGAACGGAGACGGCATGAAGAACCGCTCCCATGGATGGACACTCCCGCCAGGTGACGTCGTGGTGCCAAGAGTTCTCGTAGCCGCTGACTTCCGCGGTCTTTTCAAACCGGACCAGCTCCGGCTCGCCGGTATTGGACGCAAGAAAGGGGTGGTTCTCGAGTTCCCCGAATCGCCGGGCGAACGTCACGTGCTGCGACGGGGTCAGTGGCTGGTCACGGAAGAAGATGACCTTGTAGTCATGGAGGGCCTGACGGATCTCCGCGACGACCTCTTCGGGAAGTTCCGTCGACAGGTCGACGCCGGAGATCTCGCCGCCAATGGTCGATCCCAGCTGGCGAACTTCGAGATGACGCCAACGGAGCGATGCCAATCTGTCCCGCTCCTCGGCCACGTGGGTGAACGGCCCGACGGCAATGGGATAGCCAGGGAGTCGGAATGCGCCGGGTTTGGGAGCCGTGGGGACCGTCGACCTGGAGCTATTTGCAGTCACGTGTCTACAGTACGTCCAACGGGCCGGCCCAGCTTGACCAACGCCACCCTCGGCTCAAGACCAGACGCCCAACTCCCGTTCCCTGACGGATCGGGATCTCCGGGTCACCCGTCAAAAGCGATCAAACAAAGCCAGGGCTTGAGTAGTGGCATTGACCTGCTGCGTGGTGAGCCCGATAGAGGCGCTTGGGTCGGCACCAGGCCAGGCGTGGGTTCCTCCGAGGATGGTGTAGAGGTCGACCGATGTCCCCTTGATGCACCCGGCCCATTGCTGCCGAGTGACTTCGGAGCCGACCCGGGTCTGCTTGGGGACCGAACGGCAGTGGTCGAGACGGGCCCAGTCGCCCATGTTGAGCTCGGTTCCCCGGACTTTGACTCCGGGCTGGGACAGGCCGATGGCACCGTCCTGGTAAGGGACCAGTGGATCCGCGGTGCCATGGAAAGCCAGGATGGAGATCGGCCGCGTGCAACCCAATTCATATTCCACGGCCACCGTGGCGATGGCGGCCATCTGTCCCTGATGGCTGCAGGCATAGATGATGGTGAAGGCAGCACCAGCGGAGAAGCCGGCCGCGAATTCGCGTTGTTGATCTACGCAGTAGATCCCGCCGATCTCCTGTCGCAATTCGTTCACAAATGCGGCATCGGTGCCCTGACCGCTGAATTGCCATTCGGAGCCTTGCGCCTGCGGAACGGCAACCAGGTAGCCATCGGAGGATGCTCGTGTTGGAAGATGGGTAAGAGCGGAGAATTGCGACGGGTCGGACCCGAACCCGTAGAACAGAAAGATCACCGGCGTTGGATGCCCGGGTCGGTACGAACGAGGCACGGTGAGCAAATAAGAGCCGGTGACGGTACCCACGGTCAACGTTCGGCTCCCGCTGGTGCCGGGGGCAACGGCACCGGTGGTCACCGGGTGTCCACAACCAGAGGATGGGGATCCAGCAGAGACAACGGAGGTCTTGGACCCGCTGGAAGATCGAGGCCCGGAGCAGGCGGTGAGGGCGAGAGCGGTTCCCACCAGCGCAACCGCGGCCCAACGGGCGGACCTCGAGCAGAGAACGTCTCGCACGAATATTCCTAGCTTTGAACTGTCGGTGGGAGGCGAAGTCTGGTCATGACGCACCGAGAGCCATCAGCTTCGACAATCGAGGAAGCACGCTCTCGGTCAGCACAGTGATTTGCTGACGGACCTCAGCCGGGGCAAATCCCGGGAGGTGGAGCCGGAGATTGATGGCGTCGGCCCCGGCTTCCACCCGACAGGCGAATAGCCGCTCGGCAATTTCGGCGGGATCGGCGGCGACAATCGTCTCGTCCTCGGGCAATGGCCGGCCCTCTTTCGCATAGCTCTGGTAGACGGCCCGCTGTTGAGCCACCAGTTCAGTCTTCGGCTCACCAACCCAGACCCGACGGATGATGACCTTCGAACCGGTGCCACCTGCGGCATCGTAGGCATCGCAGATCGACCGCAACCGTTTCGCGCTCGACATGCCCTCGGTCAGAATGCCGGCCCCGCATCCGGCGGCCCGTCGTGCGGCTGCAGTCGACGCCGCCGCGCTCAGCACCGGGACAGGCGACGCGAGGCAACGTTGCAGGGCCAGATCACCATTCAGGACTCCAAGGTTCCGGCCTCGCAGCATGTCGACGATCTCAGGCAGCCTGGTCTTGAACAACGGCACGGCCTCTTCGAACGGAACCTCCATAGCTTCGAAATCGAGCGGCAGCGCCCCGGCGGCCACGCCCAGACCGACACGCCCGGGGTGCCGGGATTCGAGCCAGGCAACCTCCTAGGCTACCTGGGCCACCGGTCGGAGCGGCAGCAACATTGGACAGGGGGCGACCCACCCTCCCTCGTTCTCCTCGAGAAAAAATGAGGACATCTGAAGAGGATTGGGGAGGTAGCCGGAGAACCCGCCGTGGTGTTCGCTGGTCATGATCCCGTCGAATCCGCCAGCCAGGCCGAGCATTGCCTGGTCGCAAAGCTCGCGGATGACGCCACGGGCGTCGAGTTCGTTGTGGGGGTAGAGGCGGAGTGAAACCGAGCCGGCCGCGAAGGGTGCGGCGGTTCTCTCAACTCTGCCGGGATCTGTACTGGCGACGATGGCACTTCTCCTGCCGGATCAACACGTCAAGAATCGGGGAATGATCATCGGGCGAGTCCCAGTCGGCCACAATCACCCCCCCACAGCTGGCTCTGGCGCCCCACCCCGCAGTATTCCAAACATCAGCGGCCCGCGGAGTCGCAATGTGCGGCCCGCGGAGCCGAAGGCAAACCCCCCGTTGTTCGACGGCTGAAGTCACCAATGGGCGCGGCACCATGCCGCGGGCGTAGGTTGCATCCCAGGAGGACACAAGATACCGGATGGCGACGACTCGAAGCAGTAACGAGACCTTTGCCACTGTCGCTCAGCGGGCCGCGGCGGGGAAGGCCGCCCGGACCGCCTGCCCGAGGGCGAGCCATGCCGAGTGGTCCTCGGCGTTGCGAACGGTGGACCCTCTGGACCTCTTGGCCGAGCAAGCTACGACCCGGGTGCCGGAGCTGATCCCAATCCGCTACGGCCGCATGGCCGCCTCGCCCTTCGCCTATTTCCGTGGCGCCGCCCTTCCCATGGCCGCCGACCTCGCCGCCGTCCCCCGGACCGGAGTCCGCGTGCAGCTGTGCGGCGACGCCCACCTCTCCAACTTCGGAGGCTTCGCCTCCCCGGAGCGCGATCTGGTGTTCGACGTCAATGACTTTGACGAGACAAATCCCGGCCCGTTCGAATGGGACGTCAAGCGGCTGGCCGCCAGCCTCGAGATCGCCGGCCGAGGCCGCGGCTTCGACGCCGGGACCAATCGGGCGATCGTCCTCCAAGCGGTCCGCACGTACCGCGAAACCGTTCGCGGATTCTCTCTGCTTCCCAAGCTCGACATCTGGTACGCCAAGCTCGACGCGCCGGCGGTCCTCGCCATTTGGGGCAACGACGCCGGTGGGGCGACTCTGGACAGCCTGCGAAAGGCAGTCGCCAAGGCCGGCTCCAAGGATCGCCTGAAGGCCCGAAACAAGCTGACCCAGATGGTCGACGGCCAACTCGAGTTCCGAAGCGACCCTCCCCTTCTAGTCCCCATTGATGATGTCTTCCACGAACCAGAACATGCGGCGAACCTCGAGGCCTCCCTGCGAGCGGCGCTTGTCTCCTATCGGAGAACCATTTCGTCGGACCGGAGAGCCCTCCTCAACACCTTCCGGTATGTGGCGACGGCCCGAAAGGTGGTCGGCGTGGGCTCGGTGGGCACCCGCTGCTGGCTGGCCCTGTTCGTCGGACGCGACAACGACGATCCGCTCCTCCTCCAGATCAAGGAGGCGGAGGCTTCGGTGCTCGAACGGTTCACCACCAAGAGCACTGCCGCCAACCACGGTCAGCGGGTGGTGGAGGGCCAGCGACTCATGCAGGCGGCCAGCGACATTTTCCTCGGATGGCAGCGGAGCCCGGCGCCTGACGGTGTCACCCGAGACTTCTATGTCCGCCAGCTCTGGGACTGGAAGGCCTCGGCCGACGTCGACACCATGGACCCCGAACTATTGGGCGTCTACGCCGGAATGTGTGCGTGGACCCTGGCCCGGGCCCACGCTCGTTCGGGTGACGCCGTCATGCTCGCCGGCTACCTCGGCGCCAACTCGGGCTTCGACCGGGCTTTGGCCGACTTCGCGGTCGCCTATGCCGATCAGAACGAGGTCGATCATCAGACGTTGGTCGACGCCATCAAGGATGGTCGGATCATTGCGGAGTCGGATATCTGAGCCGCACGCTGGGCACGTACGAATGCCGATGCAAGATTCAGGGAGACGGCGGATCGCGCAGCAGTTTGTCAACTGACGCGTAATCGTCTTCTGACAACCGCCAGCCCATCCCGGCGACATTGGCGGTGACTTGTTCGGGCCGGGTGGCTCCGACGATGACACTGGTGACGCCGGGCCGGCCGGCCAGCCATGACAACGCCAGTTCCACCATCGAACGGTCCCTTTCTTCCGCCCACGCCGACAATTTCTCCACCATCTGCAGATTCGGTTGGGTGAGGAGGCTGGCGTAGAACGGGGAGTCGGAATTGCGAGTCAGGCGGGCGTCGGGAGGAAGCGGTTGATCGGAGCGGTACTTGCCGGTGAGGAGCCCGGCCGCCAACGGGAAGTAGGGGACAAACCCGAGCTCGAACTGGAGGCACGCCGGAACGACCTCGGTCTCCACGTCACGGACGAGGAGGCTCCATTGGCCTTGATCCGCCACGAACCGCTCGGTGCCCAACTCACGGGCGAGGTGCTCGGCATCGGCTATCTGCCAGCCGCCAAAGTTCGAGCAGGCTATGTAGCGGACCTTGCCCTGACGGACCAGGTCATCGAGCGCACCCAGCGTCTCTTCCACCGGCGTGGAGCGGTCCGGGCGGTGAAGATAGTAGAGATCGATGTGGTCGGTATCGAGCCGACGGAGGCTCGCCTCGCAGGCCCGGAGGACCCAGGAACGCGACGCTCCTCGCTGGTACGGACCCTCCCCCATGGCCGATGAGAACTTGGTGGCGATCACCACGTCGTCGCGACGCGGTCCGAGGGCTGCCCCTAGGAACTCTTCGGAGGTGCCGCGTCCGTAACTGTCGGCGGTATCGAAGTGGGTGATGCCCTCTTCAAGAGCCCGATGGACCACGGCTGCGGTCCCCTCCCGGTCGAGGGTACTGCCGAACTGGTTGCAACCCAATCCGGCCACTGACAGCCCCAGACCCGATCTGCCTGCCTTGCGTATCTCCACGAGCGAGCACCCCTTCTCCGGCGGTCGATCGCCTTGCACGGCCGGGCCTCCAGTGTTGACCCCGAACCGGGTGGACGCAAAGTCGGCCACCACCGGCCTCGAGCGGCGATGAGGGTACAGCGCCGGAACGGGGGACGCCGGGGTGTGGGTCCGCCATGATCTTCCGGACGGTCGACTCGATCGACGGGAACCGGCTGGTCCGTCAGTCCAAGATGTCGACCACGGTGGCGCCCCCGTATTCCTTTACAAGGATCTCACCAACAATTTCCATATGTCGTCGCCAGAAAGCCTCGGCCCCTTCCGCGTCCCCCGCCTCGACCAACTGAAGCAGCTTGGTGTGGGCACGGAAGCCTCTACGGTTGTCAGACTCCAGGTCGGTTCGGCCCCGCTTATTGGCCACCTCGACCACCATGTGCTTCTCGACGATCCTGGCTAGCATCCCGGCCAACAGCCCGAGAGTCAGGTTGCCGGCACCCCTCACGATGAGCTGGTGGAATCGGGCGAACTGTGCGGCCATGGCGACGGGGTCCTTGTTGAGGGCCGCGGCCTCCGCGGCCAGGACCGCCCGGAGCTCCTCGATCTCCGGTTGGGGCTGCTTCTTCGCCAACAACCGGGTCATGGGTGGCTCCACGACCATCCGGGCGGCATGGACGTCGGCCAGGGTGGTCCCTCGCACCTGCAACAGCAGGCCCGCGTACTGCGCGGCCACTCCGATATCGGGGAGATGGACTCGGGCGCCGCCTCCGGCGCCACGACGGACGCTGATGAACCTCTCGGACTCCAGGACGCGAAATGCTTCGCGGAGGGTCGGCCGCGATACCCCGAAGTGCTGCATTAATTCGGCCTCGGGCGCCAAGGCGGCGCCCTCGCTCAACTCCCGGCGCACGATCTGTCGTCGGAGGTCGCCGGCGACAAGCTCCGAGGCCTTCGGCACCCTGAACCGGTCCGGGCTCCGATTGTCGAGAGCGGACGCTCCCCTGTCGTTCCCGGGCTTGCGTGTCACTTCGAAGACCATGGTTCCTCCGTCCTCGTGCCAGTGAAACGCGCCTGCCCAGGATCGCTCTCCGTCGCTTCCTTTCGCTGGTCGGTAGAACAATATTCCCTTTTGCCCGTGGGCGGGCGGTTGACCACAATCGCCCCGGCCCAAAGGCCCGCGACGATCAGAGGAATTCAGCGGGCATTTCTATAGGCTCGGCCGATGGTCCCCGCCCGTCTCACCAACATCGCGGTGGTGGTGGTCGGCGAGCCGAGGGTGTTCGTCTCCCTGGTGGTGATCGCCATAATCGCGGTGCTGGCTCCGATCATCGTCGACCTGAGGTCCTCGTTGCGGATCCCGGCGGTGGTCGTCGAAATGGTCCTCGGCTGCGCGGTCGGGCCGTTCGGGTTCAACCTGATCAGTCCCAACGTGGCGACCGACGTGCTCTCGTTCCTGGGTCTGGGTTATCTCCTCTTCGTCGCCGGCCTTGAGCTGAACCCGATCCAGATCCGCCGGCACGCCCGGAGCGTCGTCGTCGACTACGCGATGTCGGCCGTCCTCGGAATCGGAGCTGCCTACCTCATCGCCCGGATCGAGCCGATCAGCCACCCGCTGCTGTTGGGCTTCGCCCTCACCTCTACTTCCTTAGGGGTGATCGTGCCGATCCTGCGCGACGCCCACCAGAACCAGTCGGAGTTCGGCCAGATGGCCGTCGCCCATGCGTCGATGGGCGAGTTCGGGTCGTTGATCCTGGTGGCGGTGTTCTTCTCCTCCGGGGACAGTGCCCCGGCATTGCGGATCGGGCTGTTCGTGGCCTTTGCCATCCTGATGATCGTCGCCGATCTGATCATGGCGCGGGCCATCCGCTCGAGGCGGCTGTTCGATACCGCCCGCCGCCTGCGCGGCGGCAGCTGGCAGCTCGATGTCCGGCTCGCCATCCTGGTGCTGATCGGCTTCGCCGCCATCGCCGACCTGTTCGGATTCGACGGGATACTCGGTTGCTTCGCCGCCGGCGCCATCATCAAGGTCATCGACCGCCGCGGCTTCACCAGCGACCACGACCTGGTCACCAAGATCGACGCGGTCGGCTACGGCTTCCTGATCCCGGTCTTCTTCATATCCAGTGGGATCAACCTCAATCTCCGCCTGCTCATCCAGCAGCCCAAGCACGTCCTCCTGATCCCGGCCTTCTTGGTGGGGCTGCTGATCGCCCGCGGCCTGCCCGCACTAAGGCACCGGCGGGAGATCGGTACCGACCGGGCGGTGGCCCTCGGGCTGCTGCTCTCCACCACCCTGACGGTGCTGGTGGTGGTGGTTGCCATCGCCACCGACCTGCACATCCTCGATCAGGCCGCGGCGGCCGCCCTCCTGGCCACCGGGTTGCTGTCGGAACTGCTGTTCCCACCGGTGGCTCGTTGGCTTCTCGAACGAACCCCCGATCCTGTCCCGCAGATCACCGATCAGCCGGCATGACGTCCGCGTTCCGGACGCTGGCCGATCACCGCGACGGCGCGCACCTCGAGGTCGGTGAACCCGCCTGACCGTGCCGCGGCGGGCGGCCGCGGAGGCGAGGGTTACGGCTCGGACACCGTCCAGCCCCGACGCCGGAGCTCGGCGACGAGTTCCCCGGTGGACATGGTCTGCAGGAGTTTCTCGGCCGCCGACGCCCGGGTGGGGAGTCGCACCGGCTCGGCGGCACCCGCTGGGCTCACCTCGTCCTCCGTGCTCTGCAACTGCACGATGAACGCTTCGACCTCCTGGCGGGTGAACTTGCCGGCTGCCTGGCGTTGGCTGAATCCCATCGGCCCGCGGGCGTCGCGGAAGTCGGTATGGCCGGCATCCTGGAGGAGCGACAGCAGCTCCTGTACCTGGCGGCCGGAGGCAGGTGGTCCCGCCGGTTGACCGAATGCCATGGCTCAGTCTGACAGTGCGGACGAGCCGGGGGGTGCCGCCGCTACGCCGACAGCGTCCATTCGCGGTCCAGCGGGACCTGGACGAGGTCGACATCGTCCAGCTGGCCATTGAACGCCCGAACCAGAGGGGCGGGGGCGGCGATCACCGGAAGCGAGGTGAGCCGGATCGTCCGCTCCCGGACCTGCGGCGCGAACAACCTCCCGAAACGACGGTTGCGACCGGTGCCGAGGACGATGGCGTCGGCGGAGATCTCGGTGGCCATCGAGGCGATGCACGGGGCCACGTGTCGGTACAGGGCCCTCCGTACGCTCCCGCTGGTTTTGATCCCTTCGGACCGGAGTTGGCCGATCGCCTCGGTCACCCGTTGGATGGCCTTCTCGTCGGTGAACATGGTCATGCCGCGGGTACCGACCACGAACTCATTGACGTGGAGCACATGCACGGCGGCCGAGCACTGCTGAGCGACGGCGGTGGCGAAACTGAGGGCTACCTCGCTCCTCTCGGTGTTGTCGATGGCGACCAGCAGCTTCTGAAACATTGCGCCTCGCGATACGACGGTGAACCCGGCCTGGTTGTACAAGTCAACGTTCACCTTATGTTTCCAGGATGTTAACGCATTCGGTTGGTACAGGGTGGCTTCTGTCCCGTACTGTCATACCCTCACCGAACCCAGACCAACCACCTGTGGAAGGAGCCGGGCTGGAGGCACTGCCATCGGGCGGCTCCGACGCCCTGATCGCCGATGCCGAACTGCCTGGTTGTGCAGCACGTCGCGCCGGAGCCGGCGTTTGCCATCGCCGACGCCCTGGTGGGAGCCGGGGTGGACATCGACACCCGCCAGGTGTTCGCCGGCGACCGTATCCCCAGGAATTCCTCCGGGTTCGACGGGCTGGTGATAATGGGGGGCCCGATGTCTGCGGCCTCCGACCAGGGGTTTCCGACCCGGGCCGGGGAGATTGCGCTCATCACCGACTCCCTCGGCCGTGAGATTCCCATTCTCGGTGTGTGTCTGGGCGCCCAACTGCTGGCCGTGGCCGGAGGGGGCCGGGTCTTCCCCGGGCCATCCGGTCCCGAGGTCGGTTGGGGCCCCGTCGACCTCGCCGCCGAGTGCGCCGACGACCGGCTGTTCGCCGGGCTCCCGGAGACACTGACGGTGCTGCACTGGCACGGCGATACCTTCGACCTCCCCGGCGGCGCCATCCGACTCTTCGGCAACTCGAACTACCCGAATCAGGGGTTCCGGCTGGGGCCGACGGCGTGGGGGATGCAGTTCCATCTCGAAGTCACCGTCGCGGCGGTGGAGGGATTTCTCACCGCCTTCGGGGCCGACGCGGAACAGGCCGACGGCGGCCCGGATGAGATCCGAGCGGCCACTCCCTCCGCCCTGGCGTCACTGGCCGAGGCCCGAGGCCTCGTCTTCGAACGCTTCGCCGGCCTGGTGGCGGATCGGGTTGCCGGTCCGGTCGACGGGGCAGAGGGCCGGCTCAACGGGACCGACCGCATCAAGCTCCCGGCCACGTAGTTTCCCGGCCCGGCACCCGCCGGTCTTCCGGCTCGTCACGGCCGCGAGTCGTGCCGGTTACGGCGGCGTGAACTGTGGCAAAACCTCTTGCCTTTGAGGCAACTCGGCTGCATAGTCGGCCCCATGGAGCTCACCGACGTCCTCACATCCATCTCCGAATGCCTGCACGAGGAGCGGGTCCGGGCCGGGCTCACCCTCGAGCAGCTCGCCCACCGGGCCGACCTCTCGACCGCCCATCTCTCCCGCCTGGAATCCGGTGACCGGCAGCCGTCCATCGCCGCGCTGATCGGCCTGTCCCGGGCCCTCGGCATCTCGATGAGCGCGCTGCTCGGAGAGGGAAAGGGCGAATCGGCGATCTCCGTCTACTCCGAGGACGAGCCGACCCATCTGGCCAACGGCCTGGTGGTCTCGGCGTGCAGCGGCTTCCCCGGCTCCTCGACCCTGGACGCGCTGCGCATCACCATCCAGCCCGACCGGGTGCCGCCGCCGTTCGCCCGTCACCGCGGGGAAGAGTGGATCCACGTCCTGCGCGGGAGCCTGCGGCTCGAGTTCGAACAGGAGACCCACTCCATCCCCGCGGGTGGGAGCGCCCACTTCGACGCCGCCCTCCCCCACCGGTTGGGCGCCGAAGGCACCACCACCGAGTTGCTGGTGGTAGCCGTCGATGCTCCGCCCGACCCTCGCAACCGGCCGCTGTTCCCGTCGTCGAACCTCGCCCACTAACACCGGACCGACCCACGACCCAAAGGAGGAACCACCATGACCATGCTCTCCGACCTGGAAGCCACCGGACACAAGTTCTCGCTCACCCAGCTGATGGAGGTACGGGCCCGCACCCGGGCGGCGGTGGGCCTGATCGCCGACCAGGTGGAGGTGGGGATGGTCGAAGAGGACGCCAAGGCCCGGGCCCGCAAGACCCTCTCCGGCCTGAGCATGCGGCGGGGCTGGCACCACATCATCGTGCGCTTCGGGTCCAACACCACCAAGGACTTCATGGAGAGGTCCGAGCCCGGCGTGGTGCTCGGGCCCGACGACATCTTCTTCGTCGACATCGGGCCGGTGTACCGGGGTTGCGAGGGTGACGCCGGGGACACCTTCGTGGTCGGCTCCGATCCCGAGCACCACCGGGCCAAGCAGGACGTCAGGACCATCTGGGACACCGTCCGGGATGAATGGTTCGCCAACGGGACCACCGGCCACGACCTCTACGACTTCGCCATCGCCACCACCGAGGGCCTCGGGTGGAAGTTGAACCTCGACCTCTCCGGCCACCGCCTCTCCGACTATCCCCACTCCGCCCACTACGACGGGTCGCTGGCCGACGTCGACTTCCGGCCGAGCCCGAACCTGTGGGTGCTCGAGATCGCCATCGCCCATCCCGACCGGCCCTTCGGGGCCTTCTACGAAGACCTGCTGCTCGAGGACCAGTCGTTTCCCGAGCTACTCATGACTGACCCGTGAACCCGTCATCGGCCCCGGCCGGCCGAGCCGTACCCGGCGACCGTCGGGCTGCATCCGTGGGGGGACCACCGACAAGGAGAACCGAACCGTGACCATGCTCCGAGAACCCACATCCACCCTGAAGCTCCAAAAGGCGGTCGGCCTCCGGGCCAACGTGCTGGGCTTCCCGGCGCTGCTGGCCCAGTCGGTGGCGCTGATCTCCCCGACCATGACCGCGGTGCTGATCATCCCCCTGGCCTTCTCCAACGCCGGGGCGGGGACCTGGCTGGCCTACGGGTTCGGCACCGTGATGCTGCTCTTCGTGGTGTTCTGCCTCAACCAGTTCGCCAAACGATCGTCGGGGGCCGGGACCATGTACGCCTATACCGGCCGGGGGCTCGGGCCCGCCGCCGGGGTGTTCTCCGGGTGGACCCTGATCTGGTCGTACCTGTTCATCGCGGTGGCCGGCATGTGCGGGTTCGCGGTGTTCTGCGGGCAGCTGCTCAGCGCCCTCGGCTGGAACGGCACCATCCACCCGATCGTCTTCTTCGCCATCAGCGCGGTGGCCGGATGGTTCATCGCCTTCAAGGACATCCGGATCTCCTCCATCCTGACCCTGGTGCTGGAGGCCGCCTCGGTCGCCACCATCATCGCCCTGGCCGGCATCATCCTGTTCAAGCACAGCTTCACGGTCGACACCTCCCAGATAAAGCTGCACGGGGTCGGGGTGCACGGGATGGCGCTGGCCGTGGTGGCCTGCATCTTCTCCCTGGTCGGCTTCGAGAGCGCCACCGCCCTCGGAGGCGAGGCCCGTAATCCGCTCAAGAACGTGCCCAAAGCGGTGATCTGGAGCCTGATCGCCACCGGACTGTTCTTCGTCTTCATGAGCTACGTCGAAGTCTCCGGGACCCGTCACCTCGGCACCCCGCTGAGCTCGCTGGCCGCCCCGCTCAACACGCTGTCCAACGCCTACGGGGTCAGCTGGTTCAAGATCCCGCTGTCCATCGGGGCGATGGTCAGCTTCTTCGGGCTCTCCCTCTCGTGCCTCAACGCCGGGTCCCGGATCATCTACCCGATGGCCCGCCACGGGATCTTCAGCGGGCAGCTGGGCAAGGCCCACACCACCAACCGGACGCCGCACATCGCCATCACCGTCTACATGCTGGTGATCTTCCTGGTGCCGACCATCCTGGAGATCTTCACCAACCCGCTGACCGACTTCGGCGATGCCGGGACCCTGGCCGCGTTCGGGTTCCTGCTGGCCTACTTCCTCATCAGCATCGCCGCCCCGGTCTACCTGAAGAAGATCGGGGAGCTCCGTCCCGGCCACGTGGTGCTGACGGTGGTGGCGTGCGTGGCCCTGATGGTGCCGACCATCGGCAGCTTTTACCCGCTGCCGCCCTACCCGGTCCGGATCTTCCCCTACATCTTCCTGGGCTGGATGCTCCTCGGGGCGGGGTGGCTGTATGTGGTCAGCCGCCGGCAGCCGGGGATCCTCCCGGCCATCGAAGCCGACCTCGAACGCGGGCCCGAGCCCTCCGAGGTGGTGATCGACATTCACGATGCCGTCACCGAAGCCGCCCTGGCCACCGAGGGGTAGCCACCCAGGGCGGAGCTGAGGCCGTCCGGCGGAGGTATGCCAAACTCCGCCGGGTGATCTTGTGCAACCCGGTCGCCAGGTGACGGCGAGCCGGACGTTGACCGTGTGGACCGTCGGGCACGGCACCCTCCCGGAGGCGGACCTCGTGCGACTGCTGCAAGCGGCCGAAATGGGACACGTCGTCGACGTGCGGAGCTACCCGGGGAGTCGGCGGAATCCCCACTACGGGCGTGATCAACTCGAGCGGTGGCTGCCGGCCGCCGGGTTCGGATACTCGTGGGACGGCCGGCTCGGCGGTCGACGGCGCCCCGACCCCGCGTCGCCCAACCTCGCGCTCCGCCACGAGGCATTCCGGGCCTACG
This sequence comes from Acidimicrobiales bacterium, assembly GCA_035948855.1. GTDB lineage: Bacteria > Actinomycetota > Acidimicrobiia > Acidimicrobiales > RAAP-2 > DASZIT01. The sequence continues at coordinate 23,448 of DASZIT010000067.1, forward strand.
CCGACCACATGCGCACCGACGAGTTCGCCAGCGGGCTCGAGGATCTCGTCGAGGTGGCCGCCACCGCCCCGGTCGCGGTGATGTGCAGCGAAGGTCTCTGGTGGCACTGCCACCGGCGGCTGCTGGCCGATGCCCTGGTGTTGCTCCATTCGGTGGACGTCGTCCATCTCTTCCACGATGGGCGCCGAACCGCCCACCCCCCGACACTCGAAGCCCGGGTGGTCGGCCGCCAGCTCGTCTACGACCTCGGGGTGACACCCCCGCTCGGGTGAATCGGGGACGGGCCGCCTTTGAGGGAGCCGGTCGACATCCCCAGGGGACCCGGCATTATCCTTGACACTCGTGTCACATTCCGTGTCGTCCTCCCCCCTCCCCGACACCATGGCGGCGGCCGTCTACCAGTCACCAGGGTTGGTCACGGTGGAGAAGCGGGCGGTGCCGCCTCCCGGCCCCGGCCAGGTGCTGGTGGCGGTGGATCACTGCGGCATCTGCGGTTCGGACATCCACCAGTTGCGCGACGGCTGGGGACTCAAAGCCGGGGCGGTGGCCGGTCACGAGTGGTCCGGCACCATCGTGGCGGTGGGCGAGGATGTCGACACCTGGACGGTCGGCGAGCGGGTGGTGGGTGGACCGTCACCGCGCTGCGGCAAGTGCCGTCGCTGCCGGGAAGGCAAGCCGTCCCAGTGCGAGAACCGCCAGCTGAACATCTCCGACTGGCCCGACGGGGCGTTCGCCGAGTACATCCTGGTCGACTCGGCCGGGGTCCTGCGCCTCCCCGACGGGCTCTCGGCTCGACATGCGGCGCTGGCCGAACCCCTGTCCGTCGCCCTCCACGGGATCACCCGCTCGGGGGTCGCCGCCGGCGACACCGCCATGGTCATCGGGGCGGGGCCGATCGGCGCCCTCTCGGTGGTCGGCCTCCAAGCCATGGGCGTCACCGACATCACCGTGGTGGAACCCTCCGAAGGCCGCAAGAACCTGGCCCGGGATCTGGGCGCCACCCTGGTCCTCGACCCCGCCGATCTCGAACTCATCCCCCCCTGGGAGCCCGAACGGCTCTCGGCCCGCGCCGTCCACGTGGTGCTGGAGTGTTCGGGGCATAAGTCAGCCATCGAGGCCGGCTTCAACCAGCTTCGCCGGGGCGGTGTCCTGGTCATGGTCGGCGCCGGGATCGAGGCGCCCGCCTTCGACCCCAACCGGATGATCCTCAACGAGCTCACCGTGACCGGTTCGTTCGTCTATGACCAAGGAGGCTTCGAGCAGGCGTTGGAGCTGCTGGCCTCCGGGAGGGTTCCCGGCGACCTCCTCATCGATACCACCGACGTCCCCCTCAACGGAGTGGGTGAGGCTCTGGAGGCGCTGGCCACCGGGAGGATCGCCGGCAAGGTGATGGTCGTCCCCGAGGTTTGGCTCTGACATCGACAAGGAGGCAGTGATGGCGCACGACTTCTACCCATCAGGTAATCCCCGGTTCAATCACGTGGCCATGTCGCTGCCGGCCGATCTGTTGGCCGAGGAAGGCAGGAAGGACATCTGCCGGTTCTTCCACGAGGTGCTCGGCTTCGACGAGATCGAGGTCATGACCGAAGACCGTCGTCGGCTGATCCTCAGCTGCGTCCACTGGGACCAGTTCATCTTCCTGGTGGCGGACGACGAGCCGATGCGGAGCCCGCGGATGGACCACTTCGGGTTTTCGGTGGGGACGTTGGACGAGCTGATCAACATCGAGAAGCGGGCCGAGGCGTTCCGAGCCGGGGACGACCGGGTCGACCTCATCAACCTGCACGTCGACGACCAGGGCATGGTCAAGATCCACTCGATCTACGTGAAGTACCTCTTGCCGATGATGTGCGAATTCCAGTACTGGGAGTTCGCCAAGTAGTAAGTCGGCTCGCGCTCAGGCGAGCTCGCCCAGCCGCTTCACAAACCCGTCGACGTCCTCCTCGGTGGTGTCGAATGACGCCATCCACCGGACCTGTCCGGTCGCCTCGTCCCACAGGTGGAACGGGTAGTCGAGCTGCAGCTTCTCGGTCACCGCTCTCGGCAGGGTGGCGAACACCGCGTTGGCCTGCACCGGGTGGCACACCGTCACCCCGGGTACCTGGGACACCCCGTCGGCCAGTCGCCGGGCCATGGCGTTGGCGGCTTCGGCGTTCCTGCGCCACAGGTCATCGCTCAGGAGGGCGACGAACTGGGCGGAGATGAAGCGCATCTTGGATGCCAGCTGCAGCGACTGCTTCCGGATGTAGGGGAGGGCCCAGGCGTACTCGGTCCGAAGGACGACAACCGCGTCGGCGCCCATCGCGCCGTTCTTGGTGCCGCCGAAGGACAGGACGTCGACGCCGCACTCGGTGCCGAAGTCACCGAGGTCGACTCCGAGAAACGCCGCGGCATTCGACAATCGGGCGCCGTCGAGGTGCAGGAACATCCCATGCCTGTGCACCCACCGAGCGATGGCCGACACCTCCTCGGGGGTGTAACAGGTCCCGAGCTCGGTGGACTGGGTGATCGATACCACCCGGGGCTGTACGTGGTGCTCGTTGCCCCGTCCGGTCGCCACCGCCTCGACCAGTTCGGGAGTGAGCTTCCCGTCCGGGGTCGGCACCGTGATCAACTTGCTGCCCAGCTGCCGCTCGAGCGCCCCGCACTCGTCGGTGTTGATGTGGGCGCTGTCGGCGCAGATCACACTCTGGAACGGGAGCAGCATGGACGCGAGCCCGACGATGTTCGCCCCGGTGCCGTTGAAGGCGAAGAACACCTCCGCCCCGTCGCCGAAGTGTTGGCGGAAGAGCCGGATCGCCTCGACCGTCATCCGGTCGGCCCCGTAGGCGGGAGCCTGGCCGGCGTTGGCGGCAACCATCGCGGCCAGTACGTCGGGGTGCATGCCCGACCAGTTGTCGCTGGCGAAGGTTGGCCGTTCGATCGTCATGGCGCTCCCCGAGGTCGTGACTTCACCTTCCCAGTCTTATCCGCACTTCCCGGTACGCGGACCGGCCTCGGCCGACGGGTGGAGTCTCCGGGGTCAGGGAGAGGCCCGGCTAGTGGTTCGATCCGGCGGAATTCCCGCAGGTCACCGGGCCTGTCACACCCCCTCCGTAGCTTGGCGTCCATGACCACCCCCTCCATCCATCCGACCCACCTCCGCCTGGTGCATCTCGACCCGGTTCAGCGTCACCCTCCCCGCCATCGCTTCTTGGTGGTGGCGGGGTGCCTGGCGCTCTTGGCCCTAGCCATCGCCCCCCGTGCCTTCGTTGCCGTCATCGGCGCGCTGTTCTGTGTGGGAGCCGTGATCGGGTTCGTCGCCGTCCGGGGCGTCTGGCGCACGCTGCGCCGGCCGATCGGTTCCCTCTCGGTGGGCGATGCGCTGCTCGGCGCGGCCGCGCTGCGCTGGTGGAACCGGCACCACCCCGGCCACCCCGTCTCCTCGCCCCAATACTTCGACTGGGCGCCGGACAACGGCCCCAACCCGGGTGAGCGCCGCTACCGATGACGGGCGGGCTCCTACCGGCGATGACCCAGCCGGTGCACAGAACGGCCGACACCACCCATCGGCGAATCTCCGAGGTCGCCGGACCGCCTCACCGCGACAGGGCCGACGCCGGTGGAGGCCCGAAGAATGCCCGCCCGATTGCCGTCGCCAGGGCGTCGAGCTGCCGGGCCGTCTCCAGCGGAACCCGTCCTTCGCTACGACGCGCGTAGGCATGGGCGGTCTCCGCCGAGCGCCGTTCCCCGATCAGCGGGCCGACCGTTGCACAGAGCTGCTCCCAGGCCCGGAGCAGCTCGTAGGGCACCTCACCCGCCCGGCCGGCACCCCGGGATCCCCGGATCCCGCCGATCACCGCGTGGGTGACCCGTCGACGAAAGCGACCGGCAACCAAGAAGAGAAGGGCGAGCAGGACCACCGCCCCACCGGCCACCAGGGCGACCAAGCCGACGTTCGTGCTTGACCCCGGGGCGGAGTTGCCGCCCGGGTGGATCGACGCGGGGGCGGGTGCCGTGGTCGGGGTGACGCTGCCCGGCAACGGAGCCAACCCAGGCAGCGTCGTGGCCCCATGGGGAGCCGCGGTGTCCGGCGAGCTACCGCCAGAGTGGGTCGGAAACACCACCGGGGCCACCGACGTGCCGCCGTCCGCACCGACCTGGGAGGGCACGATCCCGGTGTAGTTGGCGTTCCCGGGTGCCCCCCGCCCGGGGGTGGGTTCGAAGCGCACCCACCCCAGATTGGCAAACAGGACTTCCGGCCAGGTGTGGATGTCGGCCGTCGTCACTTGGTAGGTGTCGCCCTGGAGCAGTTGACCGGGGGTGGTCCCGACCGCCACCCGGGTGGGCAACCCGTCGAGACGGGCCAGCAGCGCGAAGGCGGCGGCGAATTGCTGGCAGTAGCCGGCGTGGGTCACGAAGAGAAAGCGTTCGAGCTGATTGCCGGCCCCGGTCGGCGGATTGAGGTCGTAGTGCTCATGGGTCCGGAGGTAGTTCTGGATCGCCACTGCCTTGGCGAACGGTGTGCTCAGGCCGGCGACGATCTGCTGGGCGAGCCGGTAGACACGATCGGGTTCGGTGGGGACCCCGAGGTCGACCGGTGGAGGTTGGACAACCAGGCTGGCGCTGGCGAGCGCCGCTGCGCTCGGCATCGGTTGCAAGGCGTCGACGGCATAGGTGGCACCCGGGGCGGCGGGTTCGTTTCCGGGAACGAACAGGGTCTCCGATTCTGGAGCCCAGTCCATGCCGGAAATCCCCGAGACACTCAGCGGGATGCCCCCGACCGGGAGCCAGGGACTGGCCAGATTCACCAGATGGAAGACCTCGACGACCTCCTTCCCATTGGGAATCCCCTGAGGCCCGGAGGCGAACGGCGTGAACGTCGAGTCGGCGGAGACAAACCCATTCGGTCCGAGGACGTCGAGGGTCAGGAGCTGCCAGTAGTCGGGCACCGGGCTGCGCACGGTGAACAGGACTGGACCTGCGGTCTCCGAGAGCTGCGGGGCAAAGCTGACGGTCGGATCGATATGGACGAAGCCGCCGGGGGCGGTGGTCCGGAGGGACACCAGGCCACCTCCGGTGGCGGAGACCGCCAAAGTGCCGAGCCAACCGGCCAACGCCAGGAAGGCCCCGACGGTGCTCACCGCGGCCGCCACCCGAATCCATTGCCGCTTCCGGTCTCGCGGGTACCCCGGCAATAGGGAGGATGTCGCACCGCCGTCGCCGGGTTGTTGTCGGCCCGAGACCCGAACCACCTCTCGGCTCCCGCCGGCGAGCAGCCCGACAGCCAAGACCATGGACGCAGCCAGGATGCCGGCCGTCACCGCCGAGACGTGGCCGACGCCTTCGGTGGCCCCGAACACGGCGACCACCGCGGCCGGAACCGCGGCCCAGACCGCCCTCCCGCGTCGGGCCAGGAGCTCGGCCAGGGTGGCGGCTAATCCCACCGCCACCGTCGAACCCACCACCAGCGGGGTGCGCTCGGGGGCGAGCACCCCGGTCGCCTGCAGGGTGGCCGGCAACCTCCCCAGCGCTCGGCCCAGCGCGGCGAAATCGTTGAGGATCGGAGGGTGCCCCGGGTGTCCGCCATTGGCCACCAGCCCGGCGACGACGGCCGTGCCCACCACGCCGCCCAGGACGCCGAGCGTCACCGAGGGTCGGACCCGCCGGCCGCCCCGGCGCGACAGGAGGCGGGCTCCGGCGTCGGTGAGGAACGGTATCCCGTGCCCGGCCAAAGCCGCGGCCACCAACGGGACGACCCAGCCGTCGCCCATGAACAGCAGACCGAGGCCGGCCACGGCAACCCCGCTGGCGACGAGGCGCCCGACCACCGCCATCGGGCGGGTCGCCGCCGACGGAGGTGGGGGTGGCGACTGGAGGGGCACCGGTAGGAGCGGGGTGCGCGGATCGGTGCCGTCGGCGAGACCACCGAGTCGCGCCGGGTTCGACCGCGACTGTGCAGGACCCTCGGCCACCACGTACTCGGTCCTCTGCCGGGGACGGGCCGCGACCGGACACCCGGCCGGCGTGGTGACGATGACCACCCGCTCACAACGCCGGAGGGCGGGTAGACGCTCGATGAGCGCTTCCGGAGCGGGGCCGGGTCGGGGGCGGGCGGCGGCGAGGGCGGCCAACACCTCCGCGAAACGAGCCGACGTCGCCAGCGGACCGCTGTCGAGCCCAGCGGTGGTGACCAGGCGGGTCGGTCCCCCACCCTGACGGGGTTGGACGAGCCCGGCCGCCAGCCCGATCGTCCGTTCGAAAGAATCGTCGGTATGGACCTCGGGACGGAGGTCGACCAGCACTGCCGTCGTCGCCCGCAGCGAGGTGTCGGGCATCTGGACCATCCAGTGGCCCAATCGTTCGCTGGTGGTCCAATGCACCCGGCGAAGCTCGTCACCGTCTTCGAACGGCTTGAGGGCGGCGCTCGGTTCGCCCTCGGTCCCGAAGGCCAGCCGACCCCCGACCGGGAGGCGTGGGAGCGGGTGCACGAGGAACCGCCGGCGGACACGACTGGTGCGTTGGCGCACGACGGTGAGGCCAAGGGGATCGGAACGCCACAGCATCGACTCGCCGAGCGCGAAGGTCCCCCGTGCCCGGGTGTCGATGGGAAATGAAAACGAGACCCGAGGGGGGCGACGCCGCCAGCCGGTGAGTGCACCGGTCAACTGCGCCGGCATCCCAACCGCCACCATCGGCGGCTGGGTGCGCAGATGGGTCACGGTGACCCGCGCCCGGAACCACGCCATCACCAGACAGCCGGACACCAGCGCGACCATGGCAATACCGCCCTGGGCCAGCTCCACACTGCCGACCACCACCCCCGCCCCGGTGACCGCCACCCCGACCGCCACCGCCAGGCGCCCCCGCCCGGTGAGGGCGGCCCCTCGCCGACCCCGGGCGGCTCGCGACGCCGCGACCTCTCTCTTTCTCTTGTCGAGCTCGATGATGAGGTCCCCGGGCAGCAGCTCCCGAAGCGTCGGGGGTGAGGTAATCGTCACCGTTCCGGGAACGGGACCGGTACCGCCCTGACGATCTCGTCGAGCAGCGCACTGACCTCCGCCCGGTCGACGATCACCCCGAGGCCCAGCCGATGGGCCAGCGTCGGTTCGACCAGCTCGAGCAGATCGTCGGGAAGGACGTAGTTGCGGCCCTGGACCGCGGCCCAGACCCGGGCGGCGGCGGCCAGGCCGAGGAGCGCGCGGGGGGATACCCCCGGATGCAGGCGGGGCTCGCTCCGGGTGGCGCCGGCCAACTCGACGAGGTAGTGGCGAAGGGTCGGGGCCAGGTAGACCCGGGCGGCGATGCCGGCGATCCGCAGCAGCTCGGCAGGGACGGTCACCGCGTCGACCACCACCGCCTCCGGCAGCGAACCGAAGGTCGAACCACCCTGCCGGAGGAGGGCCATCTCCGCGTCGACCGACGGGAATCCGAGATGGAGCCGGAAAAGGAAGCGATCGAGTTGGCTCTCGGGGAGTGGATAGGTGCCTTCGAAGTCGTCGGGGTTCTGCGTCGCCACCACGAAGAAGGGGCGGGGAAGCGGATAGGTCACCCCGTCCAGGGTGATCTGGCGTTCCTCCATGGCCTCGAGGAGGGCGGCCTGGGTGCGCGGGGAGGCCCGATTGAGCTCATCGACCATCACCACCTCGGCGAACAGCGGCCCCCGACGGAGCTCCACCCTTCGTGCCGTCGCCCCGAGTTCGCCGACGGGCACATGCACCCCGGTGAGGTCGGTGGGCAACAGGTCGGGGGTGCACTGCACCCGTTGCCACTGAGCCCCGATGGCCGCGGCCAGGGCGCGGGCCAGGGTCGTCTTGCCGACGCCGGGCACGTCTTCGACCAGCAGGTGCCCGCCGGCCAGAAGGCAGGCCACCGACAGCCGGATGGCGTCGTCGTGTCCGATCACCGCCCGGGCGACGGCGGCGACGATCTCCTGGAGCCAGGCCGCCGCCTCTTCGACCTCGGACTCCGAGGCGGGTGGTGCCTCGGCAACCCCTTCGGTCAGGGCCACGGCGTTGACCGCGGGCTGGCCTGGGGTGGGGGGCCGACCGAACCGACCCTTTTGGGACTGTGGGCTCGCACATCTCAATGATTGCCGAGTGCCACCACCGTGGGCAGTCACGTTTGTTGCAATTTCATGACGAACGAAGGTCCCACGGAGCTCCCAATCCCTACCTGCGGACC
>DASZIT010000068.1:0-15073 GCA_035948855.1 Acidimicrobiales bacterium
CAAGGCCCGCTACGGCGACACCGATGAGCTGCTCGAGAACATGAACCGGTTGCTGGTCGATTCGGGGGTGCCCTCCGACAAGCTCCCCGATCTCACCATGGCGTCGATGAGGTTGAAGGCGATGGTCACCATGGCCGAGCCGGACGTCTTCTTCGAGGACGGGAAGTCAGTCGAGTTGCCGGGCTGGAGCCTGCGGACCATCTGGACCCCGGGCCACTCGCCCGGCCACACCTGCTTCTACAGCGAGGACCGGCGCCTGTTGCTGTCCGGCGATCATGTGCTGCCCCGCATCACGCCGAACATCTCGGTCCACACTCAAGGGCCCTCCAACCCGCTCGGAGACTTCCTGGCCTCGCTGCTCAAGGTCCAGAACCTGGGGGCCGAGGAGGTCCTCCCCGGACACGAGTACCGGTTCTCCGACCTGGCCGGCCGACTCGACGAGCTCATCCAGCATCACGCCGACCGTCTCGACGAGATCGAGCACGTACTCGCCGACCACCCGGGCTCGACGGCCTGGGACATCACCCTCCGGCTCCACTGGTCCCGTCCGTGGGACCAGATCGAGTCGTTCATGCAACGCTCGGCCAACGGCGAGACCCTGGCCCACTGCGTCCTCCTCGAGCTCCACGACCGGATCCGGCGGGAGGGCACCGAGCCCTCCCGGTTCTTCCTGATCGATCAGTAGCCTCCGGAGGCGGTCAACGCTCGTCGTCCGGGGAGGGCACCTCGGTTCGGTCGGCCTCCGAGGTGACCACTTCCGAGGTGACCACTTCCGCGGAGACCGTCAGGGTCGTCGCCCCTCGTGACTTGCGCCGTCGCTTGAGGAAGTGATGGCCGACAAACAGCACCACCACCACCGAGCCGATCCCGATCGCCGACCACATGCCCACCGTCTTCAGAATCGTCTCGAACGATTTCCCGACGACATAGCCCAGCAGCGTGTACCCGACGCCCCAGAGCAGGCCCCCGATGGCGTTGTAGAACAAGAAGGTCCGGTACCGGACCCCGCTCATGCCGGCCAGGCCCGGGATCACCGCCCGGGCGAAGGCGATGAACCGACCCAGGAATACCGCTGGCCCGCCGAAGCGCTCGAGGAGCACGGTGGTCTTGGCTACCCCCACATTCCCTTTCATCGGGCGGTGGTTGAGAAGCCAAGGGCCGACCCGCTTGCCGACTTCGTAACCGACCGAGTCGCCGGTGATGGCGCACACCACCACGATGAGCATGATCAGCAGCAGATTGACCTGGTTCAGGCCGGCCAGCACCCCGCCGATGACGACCGCCGTCTCACCGGGAATGAAGAAGCCCACCAACAGCGCCGCCTCGGCGAAGGCCAGAAACCCCACCAACGCGTAGGCCGCCGGCCCGTGGAAATGGAGCAGCGAACCGACGATCCCGCCGGGTTGATTGGTGTTGGACGTTGTCGCGGCCAACAGCACCGGGCCCATGGACGAGATGGTCATGCCGGCGACTTCACATCAACGATGAGGACAGCGTCACGCTCGTCCACGCTCGGCGGCGACAGGCCGGGCAGGTCATCCGGTGGTCGAACGTCCGCCCGGGCACCCAGGCCCCGAACGGGAGGTGCAGCATCAGAAAATCGAGAACGCTCACCCGGGTGACCGACCCGCAGGCCGAGCACTCGACGGCCAGCAGCCCTCGGAGCGGCAGCGGATCGGCGCCGGTATCGGTGAAGCCGGTGGCGTCGGCCTCTTTGGGCCCGACCGCGGTCGAGTAGAGCGCGTGCTTCCCGCCCGGCCGGGCACGCCGGCGACCGGTGGGGGGTCGGGGTACGTCGTTGCCCCGGCTGGCGGAGGCATCGGCGTCGCCTTCGTTGGTCACCACCACCCGGGAGTCGACCGGCATCCAGTACAGCGCCCGCTTTCCCAGCGGGTCGAAGCCGTCGGTCGTCACCGGGTGGTCCCGGCGCTGACCGGGGTGTCGGCCAGCAGCTTGGCCAGTTCGCGGTACGCCTGGGCACCGGCGGAATTCGGGGCGTGCTGGAGAATGGACTTCCCTCGCGCCGGGGCTTCGGCGAAGCGAATCGACTTCTTCACCGGTGGCGGCAGCACCGGGATGCCGTACCGGCTCTCCACCTCTTCGAGCACCCGGCGGGCGTGCTTGGTGCGGTCGTCGTACATGGTGGCGATGACGCCGCGCACCTTCAGGTCCCCGTTGGCGAAGGTGCGCACGTCCTCGATGGTCTCGAGGAGCTGGCCCACTCCCCGATTCGAAAGCGCCTCGCACTGCAACGGGATGAGGACCGAATCGGCAGCGGTGAGCCCATTGATGGTCAGGACCCCGAGCGACGGGGGGCAGTCGATCAGGATGAGGTCGTATTCGGTCAAGATCGGCTCGAGGGCCCGCTCGAGGACGTGCTCCCGGCCGGTTCTGGTCAACAGGTGCACCTCGGAGCCGGCCAGGTCGATGGTGGCCGGAAGCAGGTCCAGGCCGTCGACTCCCGGCACCGGGCGACGGACGTCTCCGACTTTGGATCGCCGGACGAACACATCGTGCAGCGACTCCTCGAGGGCGTCCGAGTCGAAGCCCAGCGAATAGGTCAGGCACGCCTGCGGGTCGAGATCGACCACCAGGGTCCGACGCCCGAGCTCGGCGGAGGCCACCCCCAAGGAGTGGACGGTCGTCGTCTTGGCGACCCCGCCCTTCTGGTTGGCCACAGCCAGAACCTCGGTCACCGACGAAGTCTACGTCGGTACCGACGGCACCGGATCGATCAGAACCCGACCATGCCGACCATCAGCCGGTTGAGGGGGATGCCGCCCATGGAACCGAAGAACGGGGCATTGAAGCTGAAGATGCCGCCATCCGAGGCCACGAACCGGTACCCGCTGCCATTGGCGGTTTCCGCCAGGCCGACGATGGGCCGGTTGAGGGGGATGCCACCCATGGAACCGAAGAACGGGGCACCACCGAAGGCGAACACCCCGCCGTCGGACGCCACCTCCCAGTAGCCGCCGGAGTTGGTGTCGTTGGTCAGCCCCACGATCGGGGCGTGCAGCGGTTGGCCACCCATGGATCCGAGGAACGGGGCGTACCCGAACGAGAAGATCCCGCCATCGGCGGCCACCAGCCGGTACCCGTCACCATTGGTCGACGGGGAGATCCCGACGATCGGCGCGTGGAGCGGTTGGCCCCCCATGGATCCGCCGAAGCCGGCGTCGCCGAAGGCAAAGATGCCGCCGTCGGCGGCGGCCAGCCAGTACCCCTTGCCGTCGGGGGTGGCCGCCATCCCCACGATCGGACTGTTCAGGGGGCGGCCGCCCATCGATCCGTAGAACCCGGCCTGGCCGAAGGCGAAGATGCCGCCGTCGGAGGCCACCTCCCAGTACCCGCCACTGCCCCGGGCCATGGCGGCTCCGACCACCGGCGCGTTGAGTTGCAGGTTCCCGGTCGATCCACAGAACGGCGCCCCCCCGAACGAGAAGATGCCGCCGTCAGAGGCGAAGAGGTCGTAGCCGTCGCTGGCGCCCGCCGGCACGTTGCAGGGGGAGACCGACCCCTGGGGGGTGGTGCCGCCGGCATTTCCGGTCAGCTGGGGGTCATGGTGGAACATCGGCCACGATCCCTTCCCCACCGCCAGCGCCCCGTTGGAAAGGGGGATCTCGAAGTGCTCGATTCTCCCCAACAGGTGGACCGGGGTGCCGGCGGCGATATAGCCGGCCAAGGTGATCCCCACCGTTCCGTTGGCGTCCTGGGTCACCAGTGGTGAGTTCTGGAGCCCGAGATTGGCGTCGAGGACATCGAGTTGGGTACCGGTGACCCCGTCGAAGATGAAGGCGCCGTTGATGGTCGGGACGATCACATCCTGGTCGCCGAGGCCGAAGAGATCGGCGGTCACCACCGAGCCGATGACCCGGGGGAGGCCGGCGTGATGCCAGATCGGCGCGCCGTTGGCCGCGTTCAGCACCCAGATCGAACCCGAGGTTCCGTTGTCGGTTCCCTGGGCCACTTCGAGGGTCCCGCTCCCGGAGATGTCGGCCAGGGCCGGCGAGGAGAAGGTGCTGCCGTCGACCGGCGTCGACCACTGCTGGTTGCAACGGGTGTCGTAGGCCTTCACGGTATTGGTGTCGGAGGCTCCGGGAAAGAAGTTGCCGGTGCCGGTCACGATCCCGGTCGCCCCGCCGGGAAGGAACCCGCCGACCGCCGGCGAGGAGTCGACCACCTGATTGGTGTCGACCCGGCAGATGACGTTGCCGTCGGCGCTGAGCACGCGGAGGTGACCGCCGTCGTTGTACTGCTGGCCCTGTCCGGCGCCGGCCGATTGGTCACCCCCGACGATGATCTGGTTCTGACCGGTCCCGTACAGGTCGGCGAGGGCGGCCGTCGAGTGGGTGCTGTCGGAGTTGAAGAACGGCCAGCCGTTCAGCGCCGCGCCGTTGCCCGGGTCGAGCGCGTAGGTCTGTTGGCCGAGGGATCCCGCCACCACCGCGGTGCCGCCGTCGATGGTTCCGACACTGATGCCGGCCTGGACCCCTGACGCCGGCGCGGCGTCGGTGGGAGGGTTGACCACCTGGGTGAACCATTTGAAACCGCCGGAGGAATCGAAGGCCTGGTAGCCGCCCGGGCCCGGGTTGCCGTCGTATCCCGACCCGAAGAAGACGGTGGATCGACCGTTGGCGCCGGCCGCCACCGACGGCGACGAGTCCACCGGCGGGCTCCCGTCGGTCACCGGCCATCCCGTCGCCTCGGTACCGTCGGCCAGGTGGACCCCGTAGACCATGCCCCGGCGGTCCCCGACCACCACCGATGGCGACCCGTCCAGATTGGCCACCGTGGGAGACGACAAAGCGATGGGCTGATCAGTGTCCTGGAGGGTGTCGACCCATGTCGGCGCGGTATCCCAACTCGGAGCCACGCCGAGCACAGGAGCCGGGTGGGCGGCCGGCGACGGCAGGGACTCGGCCACGATGAACCCGGTAGCCAGCACCGCGGTGATCACCAGCCCACGGACCCATATCGCATGCCCCGCCCGGGACATCCGCGGGAAACTGAAGATGCGGTGGTCCGACACGATCCGGTCAGGCTAATAGCGGCCTACCGGCGGTGCCCGGCAGTCTGGTTACAGTTTCATGTCGCTGCCGAGCTGCTCACGAAGTAAAGAGTCCCGCCCGACGTGGACCCGTAGGAGACCTTGGTCCCATGAGAGGTCACCCAGGCGTCGATGGCGCTGACCGTCGACGTCGACGACCGGCCTCCGGGTCCGGCCTGCCCTCTTCCCGGTCCACCCGGTAACGAACCCGGTGCACCACCGGGGAACCCGCCCGCCCCCGCCCCGGGCCGGAAGCCATTGGCACCCGGCACTCCGCCGGCGGGTCGGGGGAACGACCCTCGAGCCGCGCCCGGGAATCCGCCGGGCAGACTTCCGCCCGGGGTCGAACCGGGCAGGGCGGCACCAGTTCCCGTCCCGCCCCCGACCACCACGTAGTGGACCTTGCCCGTCGCCACCAACGTCTTGAACTGGGCCAGGGTGGGGGTCGGGTCACCGCCGCTGAAACCGCCCATGGCGATCACCGGCTTACCGGTCGACAGGATGAGCGGGGCGGCGGTCTGGGATCCGGTCACCGCCACCAGATACTCGGCACTGCCTTGGTGCTTTTCGAGATAGGAGACGAGCGCCTGGTTGGCCGACGGGTCGGTGCCGAGGCCCTTGAATCCCTGAGGGAGCGATGCCCCGGCCGCGCCACGGAGCCGGGCGGCGGCACCACCGGCGAGTCCGGGAATGCGACCGCCGCCGCCGAATCCGCCACCGAAGCCGCCGCCAGCAATCGAAGGTCCGGCACTGGCCAAGGTGCCACCGGCGGCGTTGTTCACGGTGGTGAACGAGTAGGCGATGGGACCGGCCAACACGCTGGCAGCTCCGAGCCCGGCGGCGGCGGCCGCCAGCATCCGGGCCCGGACCACGCCGATCACCGACAGCAAGAGGCACACCCCGGCGACCACGCCGGTGGTCACGACGGCCGGCTCCAGCCAGGTGTCGTACCCCGGGGTGCGCCCGAGCAGGACCGCCGCCCACACCGCGGTGCCGATGACCGCGCCGGGCAACACCCAGCACCACCATCGGCTCGACCGTCCGAGCCGCCACAACGCCAGCGCGCCGGCCCCGCAGAGGGCGGCCACCCCAGGGGCCAGGACCACCGTGTAGTACGGGTGGAAGATCCCCTTGGCGTCGGAGAACACCGCGGCGAACATCAGGGTCCAGCCGCCCCACAGCACGTACCCGGCGCGTCGCAGGCTGTCCCGGGGCTTCTTCCGGGTGAACCACAGCCCGCCGACCAGGCCGACCAGGGCCAGCGGCAGCAGCCAGGAGATCTGTCCGCCCAGGAGATCGTTGAACATCCGGAGGATGCCCGGGTTCCCGGCGAACCCGGCACCGCCGCCTCCGGGGGCACCGGTTCCGCCCCCGGAGCCGGTGATCCGGGAGAAGCCGTTGTACCCGAAGATGAGGTTCCATTCCGAGTTGTCGGTGCTGCCCCCGATATAGGGCCGGGAGGCGGCCGGCCAGAGCTCGACGATGGCGACCCACCACCCGCTGGCGATCACCAGGGCCAGCGCCGCCCAGCCGAGCTGGGCCAGACGCCGGGGAAGCCTGGGCTTGGCGCACACCAGATAGACCAACCCGAAGGCCGGCAGCACGATGAAGGCTTCCAGCGTCTTGGTGAGGAAGGCGAAGCCGACCAGGGTGGCGCAGAGCACCAACCGGTTGGTCTTGGCCGTCTCCAGGGCCGACCACAGCGCCCAGGCAGCCGCCACCAGCAGCAGGGTCAGCATGGCGTCGGGGTTGTTGTCCCGGAACATCTCGGTGGCGATCGGGGTCACCGCCAGCGCCACCGCCCCGAGGACGGCGGCCGGCTCTCCGGCCCAACGCCGGACCAGGCGGTAGACGATCATCACGCAGGCCACCCCAGCCACGGCTTCGGGCAGCAGCATGCTCCACGACGAGAACCCGAACACCCGGCCGGAAAGCTCTTCGACCCACAGGGCGGCCGGCGGCTTGTCGACAGTGATGAAGTTCCCGGGATCGAGGGAACCGAAGAAGAAGGCCTTCCAGCTGACCGTCCCGCTCTTGACGGCGGCGGCGTAGAAGGTATTGGACATGCCGACGCCCGAGAGGTTCCAGGTGTACAGCACCAGGGTGGAGACGAAGATGGCGGACCGGGCCGGCACCGACCACGCCGGCCGACCGGGTCGTATCCACCAGTGGGAGCCTCCCGCCGTCGACGATTCCGGGGGTTCCGACGGGATCGACGGGTCCGACGGGTCCGACGGGATCGGCAACCGCGCCGGCGTCGACGGCTCCGGGGTGCGCTCGTTCAGCGCCCCGGGGACGAGGGTGGTCATCGCGGGGTCTCCTTGAAGGGTTGGTCGAGGGGATGGCTCGGGTGGCTCGGGTGGCTCGAGTGGCGGGTAGACGATGGCGGCGCGGTTCGGGACCGGAAGACCCACGCTCGCAACAGACAGAACCGGGCCAGGGCGGCGACCCCGGTGCCGATGAGGATGGCGGCGGTCTCTGCCAGCAGGGAGTCGGGCGCAATGGCTCCGGCGACCACCAGGGCAACGGTGGTGAGCCCGACGCTGGTCACCAACACGGTGGCGGCGCCGAGGAGCTGGGTGCGGTTCCGGAACGGTCCCCGGCCGGCGAAGGTGAACCGGGCGTGCACCGCGGTGTTGACAGTGGTGGTGAGGACCAACACCACCGCGTTGGCCACCAGCGCGCCGAGCAGGTCCCGGAAGGCCAGGAACAGCACCAGGTAGACCAGGGTGCTGACGATCCCCACCCGGGCGAACCGGACCAACTCGTCGGGCCGCTCCATCCGCTCGGGGACGAGGTCACCGAGCGTGGTGCCCCGCCCCCGCAAGAAGCTCCACACCAGACGGGTGATCCCGCTGAGGTCGTCCCGGGCGGTGCGGACGATGTCGACCCGGGAGTCAGGGTCGTCGACCCAGTCGACCGGGACCTCGTGGATCCGCAGGCCGTTGCGCTCGGCCAACACCAGCAGCTCGGTGTCGAAGAACCACTCGTTGTCCTCCACCAGGGGCAGCAACTCCTTCACCAACTCCGAGCGGATGGCCTTGAAGCCGCATTGGGCGTCGGAGAAATTGTTGTGGAGGACGGTGCGGACGATGAGGTTGTAGGTGCGGGAGATCAGCTCCCGCTTGGTGCCCCGCACCACTTTGGCGCCGGGGGCGAGCCGGGACCCGATGGCCAGGTCGCTGTGGCCCGACAGCAGCGGCGCCACCAACGGCAACAGCGCGTCGAGCCCGGTGGAGAGGTCGACGTCCATGTAGGCGACCACCTCGGCCGCCGAGGTGGACCACACCGCCCGTAGCGCCCGGCCCCGACCCTTCTCCGCGAGGTGGACGGCCCGGACGCCTTCGAGCTCGGCGGCGAGAGCGGTGGCCCGCTCCCAGGTGGCGTCGGAGCTGGCGTTGTCGGCAATCGTCACCACCGCCTGAAAGGGGAACGAGGTGTCGAGGTAGGCGCGGAGCCGTCGGATGCTCGGCTCCAGAGCCTGTTCCTCGTTGTAGACCGGAACCACGATCTCGACGGCCACCGGCGATCGGGGGCCAGCCGGGTCGGCCGCGGGTTTCGGCGCCTCGGCGATGCTCATGGAGTGATCATCGGGTCCCGACCTTGGAGCCCGCTGTGGGTCGCCTGGGTCGGTGCCCAGAAGTTGGCGGGTCGGTCGGATCGCCGTCGGGGTCGCCGCCGTCAGGGTTCGGCCGAACGCCACTGACGGTGGTCACCCGGCCCGGTTGGCTCAAGCCAAAGGGCAACTACGCCGAAATTGACCGGGTGAACCTTCTGGCTGACGTGCCTATGGCAAAGGTCATTCGGTATTCCGGCGCGTCGATCATCTCGGTGGCGGTCGGCCTATTGGTCCTCGGGATCAACATCGATATCTTCCACCTGTCACCGACAGTGGCCAATGTGGTGGCCATCGCCGTCTGCACCATCCCATCGTTCGAGCTCAACCGCCGATGGGTGTGGCGACTGCACGGTCGGTCGGATGCCGGCCAGTTCGTCCCGTTCTGCCTGTTGTCGGTGGCTGGTCTGGTGCTGTCCACCTTGGCCGTCCGCTATACCGGCGACCACAGCACCGGCCTCGCCAATCCCTGGCACACCGTGGTGGTCGACGGCGCCAATCTCGGCGCCTACGCGGTGCTCTGGGTGATCCGCTATTTCATCCTCGACCGGGTGTTCGTCGACCGGAACCGAACCGATCAGGGCGAAGTCGAGGTCGAAGTGCCCACCCCACGGCTCTCGCCGTCACTGGCCACCGACTCCTCAGTTGTCTCCTCAGTTGTCTCCTCGGTTGTCTCCTCGGTCGACTCGCTGGCTGCGTCGCTGGTCACTGCCTCGGCACCCGGGTCGGTCGACGCGCTGGCTGATTCTTCGATGGCGGCCTCCTCGGCCGACGCCGGCAGCGTCACGGTGAACACCGCGCCGCCATCGGCTCCGGCTGACGCGGCGATGGTGCCGTAGTGGGCGGCCACGATCGACCAGACGATGGACAGCCCTAGGCCCGACCCCCCGCTGGTCCGGGTCCGCGACGGATCCGCCCGGTAGAAGCGCTCGAAGACCTGGGCGGCCTCCTCGGCGGTGAACCCGGGACCGTCATCGGCCACCTCCACCGTCGCCTGGGCGCCGTCGGAGGTCACCCTCACCACCGTTCGGGTGCCGGCCGGGGTGTGGGCCCGCACGTTGGCCAGCAGATTGTCGGCCACCTGGCGCAACCGGAGACGGTCCCCCAGTACCTCGACCGGCCCGGAGGCCCGCAGAGCGACCGGCCACTCCGGCCCCATGGCCCGGCCCGCCTCGATGGCGTCGGCGACCACCGAGACCAATTCCACCGGCTGGTGCTCGATCGGCAACCCCTCGTCCAGCCGGGCCAATAACAAGAGGTCCTCCACCAGATGCTTCATCCGCTCGCTCTCGCCCTGGATGCCGGCGATGAAGCGGTCGAGGTCCTCGGGGTGCTCGGCGGCACCCCGGGTGTACAGCTCGGCGTACGCGGACACCGCCGCCACCGGGGTGCGCAACTCGTGGGAGGCATCGGCCACGAACCGACGGAGGCGCTCCTCGGATCGTCGGAGCTGGGCCTCGGTGGCATCCCGGTCGGCGAACGCCCGTTGGATCCGGGCGAGCATGACGTTGAGCACCCGGGACAGGCGCCCGACCTCGGTACGGCGCTCGTCCCCGGGGATCCGCCGGGACAGGTCGCCCTCGGCGATGGCGGCGGCGGTGGCCTCGACCTGTCGCAACGGCTGGAGCCCGACCCGCACCAGCCAGAGCCCGAGCAGCAAGGCGGCAATGAGCGCACCACCGGTCACCGCCAACTCGATCCACAGCAGATGCCGAAGGGTGTCGGCGGTGGTGTCCAGGGTCTGGCCGAGGATGACCACGTCCCCGTCGGAGGATTTGGACACCAGCACCCGGAACTGCGGGCCGCCCGACTGGGTGGAGGCGGTGGTCAGGAACTCGGAGGAGCCGGCGGGCCGGTTGGCGAACGTGGTGAAGAGGTCGGTCGGCAGCGAGGGGGTGTACTGGTGGCCCCCGGGCTCGGTCGCCTTCTGGACCTGGGTGGTGACGTCAGTGGCGGTGATCCGCTCGACGAACAGTCCCGGGGCCAATCGCGGGATGACCGTGCTGGGGGGGAATCCGCCCCCGCCGCCCGACTGGGGAGCGGTGCCTCCCGGCGGCGGCTCGAACCCGGGTGGATGGCCGTTCCCCGAGAACGCCTGGTTGGCGGTCTGGAGGGTCTGGTCGACCCGGTTGTTCAGGAAGGAGCTCAGCGAGGTGTACATGGTAACCCCGGCGATGATGAGCGCCGCCAGTGACACCACCCCCACTGCGGCCAACAGTCGGGTCCGCAGCGACATCTAGGTGCTCGGTTCCGGAGCCCGCAATGTGTAGCCGACCAGACGGATGGTGTGGATGAGCGGGGGACCGTGCCGTTCCAGCTTCTTGCGCAGGTAGCTCACATAGGTCTCGACCACGTTGGCCTCGCCGCCGAAGTCATAGTGCCATACGTGATCGAGGATCTGGGGCTTGGACAGCACCTGGCGGGGGTTCAGCATGAAGAAGCGGAGGAGGTTGAACTCGGTGGCGGTGAGCTGGATCGGGACCCCGTCGCGGCGGACATCGTGGGCGCTCTCGTCCATCTCCAGGTCGGCGAAGCGCAGGATCCCGTCGTCGGTGGTGTCTCCTTGGGTCCGGCGGAGGATCACCCGCACCCGGGCGATGATCTCGGCCAGAGCGAACGGCTTGGTGACGTAGTCGTCGCCGCCGACGGTGAGGCCGGCCAGCTTGTCGTCCAGCGAGTCCTTGGCGGTGAGGAAGAGGATGGGTACGTGGACCCCGTCGGCCCGGAGCCGACGGGTGACTTCGAGGCCGTCCAGGTCGGGCAGCATCACGTCGAGGACCATGAGGTCGGGCGGGTGCTCCTGGGCGGAGTTCAGCGCGGTCCGCCCGGTGTAGGCCACCTCGACGTCGAAGCCCTCATAGCGGAGCGAGGTGGAGACGGCATCGGTGATGGACGGCTCGTCGTCGACGACCAGGATCCGGGGTGACGGCGGGGCCTCAGGTGATGTCTCGGCCATGTGCACCCACCTCCTTCTGCTCCCTCTTCCACGGTCCTGGGTCCATGGTGCGCCCTGGGTTTGGCGGTTGGCTGTGGGCGAGCTTGGAGCCAGCTGTGAGGGACGGTCCAGTATTCCCTATTCCCTGACCCCTGATCGGGCGGCGACGGCCCGGGCCACGTCGCTCCACCGCTCCAACGTGGCCGGATGGCTGGCCCATTGAGGCGACGCCGAGTAGCAGATGACGTGGTGGGCGACGCCGCCATAGCGATCGATCAGGGCCTGGGCGAGGCCGTCCCAGGGGGCGGTCACCGCGAACGCATCGACCATCGGGTCGGTGACGGTGGCGGCCATCCCGCCGAAGTCACCAGCCCGCTGCAGCTGGTTGAGCCGCTCACCCACCCCGTCCCAGCCGTGGGTGTCGAAGACCACCTCGTACCCGGGGGTCGAACCGTAGAAGGCGATGCGCATCCGGACCTCTTCCCGCTGCGCCGACTGCTCTTCCTCGGTGTCCCCCACGATGGTCATCACCGGACAGGCGAGTCGGGTGTGTCCGGGGTTCCGCCCGGCCCGGGCCTCGCCTTCGGCAACCGCCGGTCGCACCACCTCGTCGAGGTAGGCCACCGTGTTCAGCGGGTGGACGTGCATCCCGTCGGCCACCTCGCCGATCATCCGGCTCATCCAGGGACTGACCCCGGCCAGATAGATGGGCGGATCCTCGTAGTCCATGGGACCGGGTGACCACATGTCCGGCAACAGGGAGAACGAGTAGAAGTCGCCGTCGAACCCCAGCCGCTCCTGGCGCCGGAAGGCCCGGAAGATCGAGCGGACCGCGGCCACGTACTCCTGGAGCCTCGGGCCCGGGTGATCGAACGGCGCCGAGTACCGGCGCTCCACATGGGCCCTCACCTGGGTACCCAGGCCGAGGGTGAATTGCCCTCCGGTGGACTTGGCCAGCATCCAGGCGGCCTGGGCGGAGATCATCGGGCTGCGGGCGAAGGCCACCGCGATGCCGGTGCCGATGGCCAGCTCGTGGGTGGCCAGCGCCGCCGCGGTGCACAAGCTGAAGACGGGCTGGGTGCTCTCGGTGAGCCAGAGGGTCGAGAACCCGGCTCGTTGGGCCTGGCGGGCGACGCCCTGCATGTCGGTTGGCGACGAACCGAATCCGATCACATCGAGCTGGAAGGGCGGGCCCATCGTTCGAACGGTAGTCGGCCCGCTTCCTAGCCGACCAGGAAGCACCCGTCGCCGTTCAGTGTCATTGTCCGAACACCGGCACAGAAGTCCGACAGGTCAAGCGGCCGTAATCCCCACGCTGGACTTGTTCATCCGGTGAATGGAAGTGGTTCGTTGCGGTTGGCCGAGTACTCGCCTTGGAGTTCCAGATCTCGAAGCCGCCACCGGGCCCGGTAGGCCATTGCCGCGACCGCGCTCGCGGTCATCCCGACCTTCTCCGCCACATCCGCGGGCGTGCGCCGCTCGACCCCGGTGAGCCACAACACGTGATGCCAGCGCTCGGGCAGTTGGTCCCAGCCGCCGATGACGTTGGGATGCAGCTCGCCTTGGGTTGGGGTGTGGGCCTTGGCGGTGGGGATGGAGTCCTGGTGTACCTCTCCGTGCTCAAGCACCGATCGACGTACCGCGTCTCGCACCGCCAAACGGGTCGCCAGCGAACAGATGTAGGCCCGAAACGAACCGCCCGCCGGACCGTGGCCCGAACGGATGGCCCGTACCGCGGCCAAGAACGCCTCGCTGGCCGCACCGCTCGGATCCGAACAATCGGTGATCCGACGAGCGGCACCGCAGGCGCTGGGAAAATGGCGGCTCCAAAGCAGGGCCACAGCTGCCGGGTCGCCTTCGCGGACCTTGACGATCAGCCCGATATCCGGGTCGGATGGTTCGTGTTCTTGCCTGGTAAGAAACGGCCGGCCATGGCTCATAGTCGCGACTCTGATTTCTTGGGAATATCAGTTCAGTAACTTTGCTCTCCACGCAACTCTACTCCGAGAATCTGGATATGGATACAGCCCGTTTTTGTCGACACGTATGCATTCCGAATCCGCCCACAACATTCCACAGATCCGCAGTTCGGAAGTAGTAAAGGGCGATTGAGTGGCGGCCGACAATGAACCCCAATAGACCCCATTCCGTGCTCACCCAACATGTCACCCGGGGCGGACGATGACAGCCTTCCATCCCTACCGCAGGGTGTCCTTGGTCAGCGACGTTTACGGGTACTCGTTGGGCTGGAGGCCTTCCCGCCGAGAGCCAAACCCTCGGTATCCCATCTCCATTTTTTCCCCTGGCGTCACCGCCGCCGGCGACCTGATTGACGCCATTGCTGGCGGCAGCTGACCGGCCGCCGAAGGCACCGGCGGGAGGGCGCTGGCTCGATCCATTGGCGCCAATCCGTCTGACCCCGGGATCCCCGCCCCAAATACTTTCGACCCAACGAAGCTTGTATCACTGCGATCAGGCGTAGGTCGCGCCCCCTTCTCCTTCGCGGAGCCTGGAGCGAGAAGCCGAGATTCTTGACAATCCGCCCGACCGAGTCATCGACGATCTCGGGGTTCATCAGCTTGTCGATCGTTGGCAACGGACCAGCATTATTTGTCCTCCGCCTGGCTGCGCCGGCTCGGCCACAACCCCCCGCCTTGCTTTGACCACGGCGTTGTGGCTCAAGTAAGAACTACCACTCCGTCCTTCTCGTCAATGGTGACCGTCGAGCCCTCGGCGTAGTGACCCTGCAATAGGGCCATGGCTAGCTGGTCCTCGACCTCCCGCTGGATCACCCGGCGCAAAGGCCGGGCCCCGTAATCGGGGTCGAACACGGCCCGGGCCAGATACGCCTCTGCCGAAGGCGTGACGGCCAGCGACAACCGACGTTCGGCCAACCGGCCCCGCAGCCCGTTGAGCTGGATGGAGACGATGCGCTCGAGGTCGGCCTCGCTCAACGAGTGGAACCGGACGATCTCGTCGATCCGGTTCACGAACTCCGGCTTGAAGTACGACGACGGCTCCCCCACCAGGTTGGAGGTCATGATCAGCACCGCGTTGGTGAAGTCGACCGTCCGGCCCTGGCCGTCGGTCAGCCGCCCGTCCTCCAAAACTTGCAGCAGGATGTTGAACACGTCGGGGTGGGCCTTCTCCGACTCGTCCAACAGCACCACCGCATATGGACGCAGGCGCACCGCCTCGGTGAGCTGGCCGCCCTCCTCGTAGCCCACGTACCCCGGCGGCGCCCCCACCAGCCGGGCCACCGAGTGGCGCTCGGTGTACTCGCCCATGTCGATCCGGACCATGGCCTTGGCGTCGTCGAACAGGAAGTCGGCCAGCGACCGGGCCAGCTCGGTCTTCCCCACCCCGGTCGGCCCGAGGAACAGGAACGACCCGATCGGGCGGTTGGGGTCGGAGAGCCCGGCCCGGGACCGGCGGATGGCGTTGGCCACCGCCGAGACGGCTTCGTCCTGGC
>DASZIT010000069.1:0-2649 GCA_035948855.1 Acidimicrobiales bacterium
TCTCCGGCAAGTTCAACCACATGGTCGGGGCCCGGGGGGCCGGCACCATCGTCGCCGTCAACAACGACCCCGACGCCCCGGTGTTCGACTGGGTCGACATCGGGATCGTGGCCGACTGGCACGAAGTCGTGCCGCTGCTCACCGCCGCATTGACGGCGGAGTGAGGCTGGGAACCGGCGCGGTTTCGGGCGGGAAACCCAGTCAGCGCTCGGTACCCAGCGGGTAGCCTGAAGGCGACACCCAACGCTCGCCCGAACCCTTGGTCGGCATACTTCGCGCCCAGGGAATCGGGTCCCGAAACCCTGGAGGAATTGGCCCCATGACCGCCGCTTCGAGTCCGGACGGACTACCCCTGCTCCTGTCGGGCAAGGTCCGCGAGATCTACGACGCCGGTGACGGTCGGCTGTTGATGGTCACCTCCGACCGGATATCCGCCTTCGACGTGATCATGAAGGAGCCGATCCCCGACAAAGGTCGGGTGCTGACGGCCATGACCGTCTTCTGGCTCGATGAGCTCTCCGACCTCGCCCCCAATCACCTCGTCAGCGTGGACCCGGCCGATTTTCCGGCGGGCGCCGACGGGCTGGATGGTGGGCTCGAGTACCTGGCCGGGCGTTCGATGCTGGTGCACCGGGCGGAGATGCTGGACATCGAGTGCATCGTCCGCGGTTACCTGGCCGGATCCGCCTACAAGGAGTATCAGAGCCAGGGCACCGTGCACGGCATGGCCATGCCTGCCGGATTGCGCCACGCCGATCGGCTGCCCGAACCCATCTTCACCCCGTCGACCAAGGCCACCGAGGGACATGATCTGAACATCGGGATGGCCGAGGCCATCGACCTGGTCGGCAAGGAATCCGCCGAGGCCGCCGCCGCGCTCTGCCTGGCCGCCTATTCGCGGGCGGCGGTCCGGGCCGAGGAGCAGGGAGTGGTGATCTGCGACACCAAGTTCGAGCTCGGCTTCATCGACGGGAAGCTGTCGATCTGCGATGAGGTGCTCACCCCCGACTCGTCGCGTTTTTGGCCGGCTGACGACTGCGCCCCGGGCACCAACCCGCCTTCCTTCGACAAGCAGCCGTTGCGCGACTGGCTCGAGGCCCAACCCTGGGACAAGAAGCCACCACCGCCACCCCTTCCTGTCGAGATCGTCGATGCCACTTCCATCCGGTATGTCGACGCCTACGAGCGGATCTGCGGGAAGAAGTTGAGCGACTGGTACGGTGCCTGATCGTGGCCCCCGCGGAGACATTCTCGGTCCTGGTCGAAGTCCGTCTCCGCCCGGGGATCGCCGATCCTCAGGGCGCCACCATCGAACGGGCACTGCCGGCGCTCGGGCTGAAGGGGATCGCCGGCGTCCGGGCCGGGAAGGCATTCCGCTTCGACATCGTGGCCGACGATGAGGCCGCCGCCCTGGCCCAGGGCACGGTGGTGGCCGAACGGGTGCTGGCCAACCCGGTGATCGAGGAGTCCTCGGTGACGGTCACCGGCCGGGCGGCCGGCTGATGCCGGCCAGGGTCGGGGTGGTGATGTTCCCGGGGACCAACTGTGAGCACGACGCCGTCCACGCCATCAACCGACTGGGCGGCGCGGCGGAGCTGGTGTGGCACGGTGATTCGTCGGCGTCCGGGTACGACGCGTTGGTGCTGCCAGGTGGGTTCGCGCACGGCGACTACTTGCGGCCGGGAGCGATCGCCCGGTTCTCACCGGTGATGGAGGCGGTGAGCAAATTCGCCGCCGACGGCGGGCCGGTGGTGGGGATCTGCAACGGCTTCCAGGTGCTGACCGAAGCCGGCCTCCTCCCCGGGGCCCTGCAGAAGAACCGGGGGCTCCGGTTCCTGTGCACCACCGTCGACTTGCGGGTGGAGACCGACCAGTCGGTGTTGACTTCCGGCATTACCCCCGGCACGGTGTTGTCAATTCCCATCAACCACTTCGAGGGCAACTTCACTTGCGATGCCGAAACCCTGGCCGTCCTCCAGGGCGATGACCGGGTGGTGCTGCGTTATGTCGACAACCCCAACGGTTCCATCGACAGCATCGCCGGCGTGTGCAACCAGGCCCGCAACGTGGTCGGCTTGATGCCCCATCCCGAACGCGCCTCGGACCCCCTGACCGGCTCGGTGGACGGGGCGGAACTGCTCACCGCCCTCCTGGCTTCGGCTCTGGCCACTGCCCGCGCCGACGTCGCCTGATCGCCAGACTTACCTCCGGGTGCGGGCGATCTTTGCCTGCTGGAGGACGGCGGCGCTGACGCCGACCGTCCGCCAGGCCGAATAGGAGATGCCCTTGCGATCCCCGTAGACGCGGGCAACCTTGATGAAGTTCTTCTCCAGGGTGGGTAGATCCACGGTGGTGCCGGTGGTGTTCAACTCGTCTTCGAGCCGTTGCTTCTCCTCGATGAGGTGGAGCCTGGCCAACGGATCGGCGTTGCCAATGGTGGAATCGATAGTGACCAAACGGCGCCGAATCGAATCCGGAGTGCGCTTGCGGCCCCGGCGGGGCTTGGCGGCCTCCAGCCCCTCGAGATAGCGGCGAACGACTCTTCCCTCTTCACGGCCCTTGGCCAACGCCGCCTTGTGAGCGGCGGACATCGCTTCCTTTTTGCGTCTTTTCTTGGGAGGTGCAGTAACCATAGATACAGCCTTCCAG
>DASZIT010000070.1:0-8496 GCA_035948855.1 Acidimicrobiales bacterium
TCGCCGTAGCGGGCCCGCCATCCGGCGGGGTACCACCGGAGCATCGACCCGCTCATCGCCTTCGTCCCGATCGGCAGCTCACCGTCGCTCATGCCGGGTTGCCGGCGATGCTGGGTGCACGACGCGGCGCGCTCACTTGACTGGCCCCGGCCAGCCGGCGGGCGCCTTCGTCCGCCAGGCGTTGCATTTCACCGACTGCTTCCGAGAGGTAGGCAGAGCCGGCGGCCGAGATCCGATACGGGCGGCGGCGGTCATCGGACTCGAGCGGCTCGATCAGCCCTCGCTCCTCCAACCGGGTGATGGCCCCATAGAGGGCGCCCGGTCCCAACACCACCCCGGCGAACCCCTCGATGTCCTTGGACAGGGCGTGCCCGTGCTTGGGGCCACCTGCCAGGCTGGTGAGGATCAGGATCGGAGGGTCGTTGGGCCGGTGTGGCTTGGTGCCGGTGGTTCGTGCCATGCGCACACAGTACTACGTACTACGTAGTTACGCAAGACGTAGTTATTCGGACCGCCAACGATCCGGTCAGCCGCGGGACGCGAAGAACGGCCCGCACGAGGCGGGCCGTTCTTCCTGGACCGGAAAGGGGGGTTTCCGGTCCGCTGGCCTTCAAACCCCAGAGGGGTGAGGCCTGCATCGGCGGTGACCGGGGGGGAGGTCAGCCGCCGTCGCTATGTGGACAGTCAGCCGGCCGCCGTCAGGATCCGGTCGCGGATCTGCGAGCGGGTCTCCTTGGCCTGGGTGCGCACCTGCTTGGCCAGGTCACGGGCCGGGGTGGGCAGACGGTCCTCGAAAGGCACATAAGCGGCTTCCACCTTCGAAAGCACGTCCTCGACCTGGGCGTCCACGGTGTGGAGGGCGCCGCTCAGGTCGGTCCGGGCACCCTTGATGCGGCTCCCGATCCCGGCCTTGGGATCACCGAGGCGCTTGAGCAAATCCTGGCGTTGGACCTGGGCCTTCTGGTAGCCGAGGACGCCGGCGCCGATGACGACGTAGGTGGCATCCTTGGCGACATTGGCGATGTCCTGGGCTGCTTTATTGATGTTCGCATTGATCTCTGGCATG
This sequence comes from Acidimicrobiales bacterium, assembly GCA_035948855.1. Classification (GTDB taxonomy): domain Bacteria; phylum Actinomycetota; class Acidimicrobiia; order Acidimicrobiales; family RAAP-2; genus DASZIT01. The sequence continues at coordinate 1,067 of DASZIT010000070.1, forward strand.
TTCATCTCCCTGCGATAGACGGTCTGTACGCAGTCGGTCTGGTCAGGCTGCGCCGGTTGCTTGTAGATACAAGTGTATACCGTCTGTTAAACATTTGCAAGCACCCCACCGGGCGAGTCCGGTCTCCCGGGGCAAATCCGGCGCTGACCTCGGTATTTCGCCGCTGGTGACCACGGTATTTCCCCTTTGCCCGGCCTGGGCCGGTAGCCTCTGACCCTGGTGACCTCTCTGACGGCTGAAGCCGACCGGTCTACGGCTCCAACCCCGAATGTTCCCCGGCTGTTCCCCTCGGGGTACCCGGGGGTCCAAATTGGCTCCCGATCAGGAACGTTGATCGTGAGGCCGGCAACGGTGGGACCCGCCCGGGAACGGCCACGGATCCCCCTCCCCGGGACCGCCGCCGCCGCTCCTTTCAAGGCGGATTGATGGAATCACTGGCTCCGCCAGTCGTCGCCGTCATCGTCACCCATGATCCCGGTCCGTGGTTCGACGAGACGCTGGCCTCCTTCGCGTCCCAGGACTATGCCGAGTTGTCGGTCCTGGTCCTTGATTGCGCGAGCCGGGAGGACCTCACCGCCCGGGTGGCCGCCTCGCTTCCGACCGCCTACGTCCGACGATTCGAGCAGAACCAGGGCTACGGGGCCACCTCCAACGAGGTTCGCTCGATGGTCGACGGCGCCTCCTATTACCTGTTCTGTCACGACGACGTGGCCCTGTTCCCCGACACCGTCCATCTGTTGGTGGAGGAGGCCTTCCGGTCGAACGCCGGGATCGTCTCGCCCAAGGTGGTGAGTTGGGACGATCCCGATCGCCTGGTGCACGTGGGGATGACCGTGGACAAGGGCGGTTCGGTCACCGACCGGGTGCAACCGAACGAGATCGACCACGGTCAGCACGACGCGGTTCGTGACGTGTTCGTCGCTCCCGGCGGGTGCACCCTGGTCCGGGCGGACCTGTTCGAGGAGTTGGGTGGCTTCGATCCGACCATCGTGGCCATGGGCGAAGATCTCGATCTCTGTTGGCGGGCCCAGGTGGCCGGGGCCCGGATCATCGTGGTACCCGACGCCCGGATTCGGCATCTCGAAGAGATGGCCAGCGGGGCCCGGTCGATCGAGGCATCGCTGGTCGGTGCCTCCCACGGCAAGCACAGCCATTCGGTGACCCTCCAGGAGCTGCAGCGCCGTCATGAGCTCCACGCCGTCTTCAAGTGCTACGGCTTCTTCCACCTGCTCCGGGTCGTCCCCCAGATCCTGGTCCTCACCCTGGGTGAGCTGATGGTGGCCTCGGTGGCCGGGAATCGCAACCGGGTGAGGGCGGTGACCGCCGCCTGGCGATGGAACTTCCATCGCGTCGGTGAGACCAGACGCCAGCGCCGGCAGGTCCAGTCCCTTCGGCGGCTCAGTGACAAGGAGATCCGGCAGCTCCAGGTGGCGGGTAGCGCCCGACTTTCGGCGTATGTGAGCCGGGTACTGCAACTCGGCTTCCGCGGCGCCCACGCCGACGAACTGGCTTCGCCGCTCGGCCCGGCCGAGGCCGGATTCAGCGGCGTCATCGAGGAATTCGTCGAGGGCGATCCCGGGGCGGCCGGCCAGCGACGGCCGGCACCGTTCGACCAGGAAGCCCTCCCCTCCACCCGGGGCCGGCTCAGCGGCCGGGTCCGGCTCCTGTCCTGGCTGATTGCCGCCTTCGTGGTGATTGTCGGGTCCCGAAGCCTGTTGACCGGCTCGATCCCCTCCATCGGCCAGTTCGTGCCGTTCCCGAGTTGGTCATCCACCTTCGCCCAGTTCGGCGCCGGTTGGCATCCGTCGGGGGTCGGCTCCACCGCCCCGGGGTCGCCGGCGTTTGCCTTGGTCGGCGGGTTGGGGACCGTGCTCATCGGGGCCATGGGTCTCACCCAGAAAGTGCTGATCTTCGCCTGCATCCCGTTGGGCGCCTGGGGCATGGTCCGGCTGCTGCGCCCCTTCGGTTCCCAACGTGCCTCGCTGGTCGCCGGGATCGTCTACCTGGCGGTGCCGGTTCCCTACGACGCCCTGGCCCTCGGCCGGTTGGGGTCGCTGGTGGCGTATGCCGGGGCCCCGTGGGTGTTCGGTCACCTCTTCCGGTTCACCGGGATCCCCCCGTTCGCCTCGGCGCCGGGGGTCTTCCCGGCTCGAACCCGGGCCGAGGTGGCCAGCCAGGGCCCGGGCCGCCGGAGATCGAGGTCCAATGCCGGGCGCCCGGTAGGCGGCCGCTGGCTGGCCCGGCACCGGACACTGCGGAGCGTCCTGCTGCTGGGAGTGCTCGAGGCCATCCTGGTCTCCCTGGCGCCGGCGGCCGCCATCGTGGTGGTCCTGGTCGGCGTGGCCGTCGCGGTGTCGTCGATCACCCTCGGGCAGACGCCGACCGCGGCCCGGGCCCTCTGGCTGTCGCTCGGATCCACCGTGGTGGCCGGGGTCCTGTGCCTCCCGTGGTTGATCGGGGTGTTGTCGGCCGGGCATGGGGCGATCGGCGTCTTCGGAGTCGCCGGGCCCACCTCCGGGGCGGCATCGTGGGGCGATCTGCTCCGGTTCTCGGTCGGACCCATCGGCAACTCGCCGTTGGCCTGGGCATTCGGCTTGGCCGCCCTCCTGCCCCTGTTGCTGGCCCGAGGCCCGAGATTCGGGTGGGCCGGGCGCTGCTGGTCGATCGCCCTGGTGTTCTGGTTCGCGGCCTGGGTGGTCGGACGGGGGTGGACCGGGAGCTTGGCCATCGATCCGGCCGTCCTGCTCGGGCCGGCGGCCGCGGCGATCTCCATGGCCATCGGTCTGGGCATCGCCGCGTTCGAGGAGGACCTGCCGTCTTCCACCTTCGGATGGAAGCAGTTCGCCACGGCCGGCGCGGTTGCGGCCATGGCCATCGGCGCCATTCCCACCTTGGCCTCGGCCCTCCCCGGCCGTTGGGACCTGCCCCAGAACGATTTCAGCCAGACGGTGGCCTGGATGCACGCCAACACCAAGGCGGGCGGGTTCCGGGTCCTGTGGCTCGGTGACCCGCGGGCTTTGAATCAGGGGTCGTGGAGTGCGGGAGACGGATTGGCCTACGCCACCTCGGAGGGCGGTGCCCCGGATGCATCCTGGCTGTGGAACGCCACCGGTCCCGGTCCGGCCAGCCGGTTGGCCAACGCGGTGAACCAGGCCCGGACCGGAAGGACCGATCAACTCGGGAGCCTGTTGGCCCCGGCCGGGGTGCGGTACGTGGTGGAGGTGACCGCGCTGGCCCCGATCATTCCCCAGGTCCAGACCCCTACCTCCTACCCGACGCCCGCCAACCTGGCTCCCGCCCTGGCCGGCCAGCTGGATCTGCAATCGGTATTCAGCGAGTCCGGCATCAGCGTGTATCAGAACAGTGCCTGGATCCCCGAGCGGTCGGCGGTGGCCTCGCCGGCGTCGGCGGCCGCCACGGCGATTGCCAACGGGTCTTCGGGAACCCCCGACGTCCTCGGGGTGGCGCCCGGTACTCCGATCGTGCCCGGCGCCGTCGCGGTGCTACCGGGCCCGCCGGCGTCGCGGTCGTATCGGGGAACCGTTCCGGCCGGCACCGTGCTCGCCTCGCTCGCCCCGGCCGGGCACTGGAGCCTGACCGCCGCCAACGGGACCGTCTTTCCGATGTCCCCGGCGTTCGGGTGGGCGGGTCAGTACCGGGTGGACCGCGGCGGTCCGGCAACCCTCCGGTTCGACGGCGGCCCCTGGGGTCCGCTGTCGGTGGCGTTCGAGCTGGTTCTCTGGTTGTTGGTCGTCGCCGCGCTGGTCGAACGCCGCGGGGTCGTCCGTCCGTGGCTGCGGTCGGTGTTGCAGCGGAGACGGCGGGGTGGCACCGAGCCACGCAAGAGCCCGGAGCTCGAATTCGAACCGGAAGGTGAGCAATTCGGAGGGTTGGGAAGTTGACCGATCCCACCGATCCGGTGAGCCGCCAACCCGCCCGACGCCGGCCATCCGGCCAGCACAGTCAATCCCGGCGTCGGCAACCCGGCCTGAGCCGGGACCGTCGGCCGGCGCATCCGGTACGAGTCCGGCTGTCGGCCCTCATCGGAGTGGTGGTGGCGGTGGCAGGCATCGGCATCGTGAGTGCGGCAGTGGGTTCACCGGCCCGACCCGCCGCCCCGGCTTCCACCGACGGTGTGACGATCTCGGCGGCCGACTCGTCGGCGTCGTCGGCCTTCTGCGCGGGTGGCGCTTCGGGATTCGCGGGACTGGCCGGGACCACCATCTATCTCACCAACACCACGTCCAAGCCGGTGGCCGGGGTGATGACCTCGAGGGTGGCACCCGGCACCGGAAGCGGTGGCAACAGCACCGGGACTCCGGGGGCGCCGGTGCTCCGTCAGGTGGAAGTCCCGCCGATGGGAACCACCGCGGTGAACCCGGGGTCCGGGCTCGGGAGCGGGGATGTGGCGTCATCGTTCGTCTTTGCCGGTGGGGGAGTGACGGCCAACCAGGTGGTGACCGGCACCGGCGGGTGGAGCACGGCCGCCTGTGCCTCCCAGGTGGCCACCTCGTGGTACTTCGCCGGGGGGTCCACCACCCCGGGCAATGCGATGACGCTCGACCTCTTCAACCCGACATCGACCGACGCGGTGACGAACATCTCGTTCCTCACCGCCGCCGGAGTCATCACGCCGTCGAGCTACCAGGGTCTGGTGGTGCCGGCCGGCCAGTTGGTGACCGAGAACGTCGGGGACTTCGTGCAGAACAACCCGGAGATCGCCACCATCGTCTCGGCCCAGTCCACGGCCGTCGTGGCCTACGAGCTCCAGCAGTGGTCGTCCGGTTCGACCGGGGGCCTGGCCCTGCGGCTCGGCTCGCCGTCCCTCTCCACGGTTTGGCATTTCGCCCAGACCACCAATGCCAACAAGGCCACCGTCACCTTCCACGTGGCCAATCCCGGCACCCGGGAAGGTGTCGCCACCTTCACCATCGGCGTTCCGTCGGCCACCGTGGTCCCCATCCAGGTGCCGGTCCCCGCCCAGTCGGTGGTGGCGTTCATCGCCTCGGGCTCGAGCCGCTTTCCCCGTCAGACGCCGTATGCGGTGACGGTCAGCGGGTCCACCGGCATGGTTGTCTCCCGATCCGTACAGGCGCCCAATGGTTCGTCGCCTCCCCTCTGGGGATCGATTGCCGGCACCCAGACCACCAGCACCCACTGGCTGGTTCCGGGACCGGGGGCCGGAACCGCTCCCGGGACACCCCGAGCCACCGCCGGGAGCCTGGGCGTCGCCAACTGGGGGTTGTCGCCGGCCCGGGTCCGGGTCTCCACCCTGGGCACCGCCACCGCGGTGGGCTCATTCACAGTGGCCCCCGGGGGGTTGGTGGTCCTGGGCCCGAACATGATCGCCGGTCTGCAGGTCTACGACGTGAGTGCGTCCCAACCGGTCACCGTCGAGGAGGGTGACAATCCGTCGGGGGCACCCGGGGTGGTTTCCTCGGCCGGGGTGCCGTTCGCCAACTGATCCGCCCTCCGGGCCGGACGGGGACGGGGGAGGACTAGCGGGAGGCGGGTGGCGGCGGGGGCGGTGGCGGCCAGGGCGCCTGGCGGGGCCAGTGGCCGGGGGCGGGATTCTTCGGCCAGGGCGGCGGGACCTGGGGTGAGTGCCCGGGAGCCGGCGGGGGTGGCCAAGGTGACGGAGCCGAGGAAGGGGCTTCGGCGTCGTTGGCCCCCGAGACCCCGGCACCGGCGGGTGACTCCGACTCGGTGGCCCCGTTAGCCGATGCCTCGGCGCTGGCCGGGGTGGCGGCGTCGGCGGTGGCACCCGGTGTCGACCCTTCCCCCACCGGTCCGTCGGCGTTGCCCGATCCGGTGGGGCCGTGCTGGGAGGCCACGAAGATGGGTGGGATCGACCGGGTGCCGTGCTCGTGCACCGGACGGCCGTAGGCGGTGTCGACCAGGCGACCCACCGTCTCGCCGTCGATGGTCTCCTCGTCGAGCAGGGCACGGGCCACCGCGTCCAGCCCGCCCCGGTGGCGGGCCAGGACCTCGAGGGCCCGCTCTTCCTGCACCCTCAGGATGATCTCGACCTCGTCGTCGATGACCTGGCTGGTGTGCTCCGAATAGTCGCGGGTGTGCATCAGGTCCTCACCCAGGAAGACCTGGCCCTGCGAGCCCCAGGCCATGGGACCGATCTTGTCGCTCATGCCCCACTCGCGGACCATCTTGCGGGCCAGCTCGGTGTTGCCGACCAGGTCGTTGCTCGCCCCGGTGGAGAGGTCGCCGTAGACGAGGAGCTCGGCGGCTCGGCCGCCCATTCGAACGGCCAGCGAGTCCTCGATGTTCTGGCGGGGATGGATGTGCCGCTCTTCGATCGGCAGCTGCATGGTGACACCCAGAGCCATGCCGGTCGGCAGGATCGTGACCTTGTGGACCGGGTCGGCGCCGGGGAGGACATAGGCCAGCACCGCGTGGCCGCCTTCGTGGAAGGCCACCCGCTCCTTCTCGGCGTCGGATAGCACCAGGCTCTCGCGAGCCTGCCCCATCAGGACCCGGTCCCGGGACGCTTCGAAGTCGACGTTCTCGATGACCTCCGAGCCCCGGCGCACCGCGTGCAGCGCCGCCTCGTTCACCAGGTTGGCCAGATCGGCACCGCTCATGCCCGGCGTTCCCCGGGCCACCAGACCCAGATCCACCGTCGGGGCGACCCTCTTGTCCTTGCAGTGCACCTGGAGGATGGGCAGCCGCTCTTCGAGGTCGGGGAGGGGCACCACGATCTGGCGGTCGAATCGACCGGGCCGGAGAATGGCGGCGTCGAGGATGTCCGGCCGGTTGGTGGCGGCCATCACCACGATGCCCTCGGTCGGCTCGAAGCCGTCCATCTCGGAGAGGAGCTGGTTGAGGGTCTGCTCGCGCTCGTCGTGGCCACCGCCGAGCCCCGCACCCCGCTTGCGCCCGATGGAGTCGATCTCGTCGATGAAGACGATGGCCGGCGCCTGCTTGCGGGCGGTGGCGAACAGGTCCCGCACCCGACTGGCCCCGACCCCGACGAACATCTCCATGAAGTCCGAGCCGCTGACCGACATGAACGGCACGCCGGCCTCACCGGCCACCGCCCGGGCCAGCAGGGTCTTGCCGGTTCCCGGCGGGCCGACCAGCAGGATGCCCTTCGGGATCCGGGCGCCGATGTCCTTGAAGCGGCCGGGAGTCTTGAGGAAGTCCACCACCTCGCTGATCTCGAGCTTGACCCCGTCGTACCCGGCCACGTCGTCGAACGTGGTGGACGGGCGTTCTGTCGAGTAGAGCTTGGCCTTGGACCGCCCGATGGACATGATGCTCCCCATCTGGCCCTGCGCCTTGCGGCTGATGTAGTAGAAGATCCCGCCCAGGATGGCGAAGGGGAGGACCCAGGTGAGGAGGATGCTCACCAGGGCGTTGGAGCCCGAGTTGACCAGCTTGTAGTTGGACCCGAGGGGCTGGAGTGCGCTCAG
>DASZIT010000071.1:0-3842 GCA_035948855.1 Acidimicrobiales bacterium
AACGGGGACGACCTGCTCATCGCCATCATGGTGCCGCTGGTCCTCATCGGGCTCGGCTGGTTCCTGTTGCGGACCGACGCGGGGGTCGCCATCCGGTCAGTGGCCGACAACTCCGAGCGGGCCCTGCTGTTGGGGATCCCGGTGAAGCGGCTGTCGACGCTGGTGTGGATCATCGCCGGCGCCCTGGCGGCGTTGACGGTGATGGTCAACGCCCCGTCGCAGGGCCTCACCCTCACCGCCGCCGCCGGTCCCACCCTGCTGCTCCCGGCCCTGGCCGCGGCGGTCATCGCCCGGATGGAGAACCTGCCCCTGGCTTTCGGGGCCGGGGTGGTCCTCGGCATCGTGAACTCGGTGGTCGGGTTCAACGTCCGGCAGGAATCGGTGACCGACGTGGTCTTCCTGGCGGTGATCCTCCTCGCCCTGCTGCTGCAACGGAGGAAGGCGGGCCGGGCCAATGACGCCGGTGACTCCTGGCTGTCCACCGGGGTGCTCAAGCCGATTCCCGATGCTCTGAAGCGGCTGCCCGAGGTGATGGCCGGGCGGGCTCTCATCGGCGCGGTCGTCGCCGCCGTCCTCATCGCCACCCCGTTGCTGGCCGGCCCCGGCACCACCCTCGAGTTCACCGTGGCCATCATCTTCGGGATCGTGGCCGTCTCCCTGGTCTGCCTGTCGGGCTGGTCGGGGAACATCAGCCTGGGCCAGTTCGCCTTCGCCGGGATCGGCGGGGTGATCGCCGGCGACCTCATCGAGAAGGCCAACCTCGACTTCTTCGTGTCCATCCTGGCGGCGGCGGCGGGTGGGGCGGTGCTGGCCATCCTGGTCGGATTGCCGGCGTTGCGGATCCGGGGGATGTTCCTGGCCGCCACCACCCTGGCGTTGGCGGTCGCCGTCGACTCCTTCTTCCTCAACCCGACCAACTTCTCCACTGATATCCCCCAGGGCTTCCTCCGCCCGGTGCTGTGGAAGCGTTTCGATCTGGCCAACGGGCGGACCTACTACTTCTTCTGCCTGGCCATCCTGGCGGTGGTGGTGGTGTTCGTGAAGGGGCTGCGCAAGGCCCGGGCCGGCCGGGTGCTGCTGGCCAACCGGGACAACCAGAACGCCGCCTCGGCCATGGCGGTGCCGTCGGTGCGGGTGAAGCTGGTCGGCTTCGTGCTGTCCGGCGCCATCGCCGGGATCGCCGGCGCGTTGTACGCCACCTCGCTGCGGGCAGTCGGGTTCCACACCTTCGACTCGTCGTTGAGTCTGGTGGTGTTCTCGATGGCCGTCATCGGTGGGCTCGAGTCGATCAGCGGGGCATTGTTGGGGGTGGCGTTGATCGAGATCGCCAGTGACGCCTTCCCGCAGTACCAGCTGCTGTTCACCGGGTCCGGCCTGTTGATCATCCTGTTGGTGCTGCCCGGCGGCCTCGGGGCCGGCATCCAGTACGTGCGCGACCGTCTGTTGCGGGTGATCGCCGAGCGCCGGGGCATGATCGTGCCCTCGCTGGTCGCCGACCGCCGGGACGATTCAGGGACGGGGGGTGGTGCGGGGTCGGGCCATGATGCCCATGCCCCCAAGGAGGAGTCGCTGCTGGCGGCGGCGTTGACCGGGGATGGGCCGGTGGCGGCCCCGAGTGGGAACGGGTTCGCGCCGTCCGGGGTGGATTCGGGCCCGGGCGTCGGGCTGGGTCCCGACCAGCCGGCCGAGATCCCCGCTCCGACTCCGGCGTACGCCGGCGAGCCGACCGATCAGCTGGAGACCGCCCTCGGGCCGGAGTTCGAGCACACCCGGCCGTATGCCCTTCGGTGCAAGGCGGTGGAGGTCTCCTACGGCCCGGTCCAGATCCTGTTCGGCATCGACCTCGACGTGGCCGAGGGCGAGATCGTCGCCCTCCTCGGCACCAACGGGGCGGGCAAGTCCACCCTGTTGAAGGGCATCACCGGCCTGGCCAAGGTGGGGGGTGGCTCGGTCGAGTTCGGCGGCAAGACCATCACCAACAAGGCGCCCAACACCGTCGCCCATCTCGGCCTCTCGCTGATGCCCGGTGGCCGGGGGATCTTCCCGACCCTCACGGTGGAGGAGAACCTGCGCCTCGGCGCCTGGTTGGTCCGCAAGAACCGGGCGATGTCCACCGCCGCCCGCAAGCGGGTGCTGCGGCTGTTCCCGATCCTCGACAGCCGCTACCACCAGCAGGCGGGGAACCTGTCCGGCGGCGAACAGCAGATGCTGTCGTTGGCCATGGCCCTGATGGTGACGCCCAAGGTGCTGATGATCGACGAGCTGTCCCTCGGGTTGGCCCCGACCATCGTCGCCCAGCTGATGGACGTGGTGGCCATGCTCCACCGGGACGGCACCACCATCGTGGTGGTCGAGCAGTCGGTCAACGTGGCCCTGGAGCTGGCCCAGCGGGCGGTGTTCTTGGAGAAGGGCGAGGTCCGGTTCAGCGGGCCGACCGCCGAGTTGCTGGAGCGGCCGGACATCCTGCGCTCGGTGTTCATCGCCGGTGCCGGGGCGGTCGGCAACGGCCAGTCTGCGGCGGGCGCGAGTGGCGGCTTCGCCAACACCGATCTGAACACCACCCACGAGGTAATGGCGGCCAATCCGGCGGCGGCGCTGGGCATCAACGCCCCGATCCGGGTGGCCCCCAGCGCCGACGCGCCGGTGGTGCTCGAGTGCCGCGGGATCGTCAAGCGGTTCGGCGGCATCACCGCGGTCAACGACGTCCACATCGGCTTGCGCAACGGCGAGATCCTCGGCCTCATCGGCCATAACGGCGCCGGGAAGACGACCATCTTCGACCTGATGTCGGGCTTCCTGCCGCTGGACGGCGGGCAGATCCTGCTCGGCGGGATGAACATCGGCACCTGGCCGGCCCACATGCGGGCGACCGCCGGACTCGGCCGCACCTTCCAGGAGGCCAGGCTGTTCCCGTCGTTGACGGTCGAGGAGACCATCTCGGTGGCCTTCGAACGCCACCTCTACTCCCGCGACCTGATCGCCGCCGGCCTGCAGCTCCCGGCGTCCCTCGACTCCGAGTACGACGTCAGCCTCAAGGTCGACGACCTGGTGACCCTGATGGGGCTCCGGGCCTTCGCGGAGAAGCTGGTCGGCGAGCTGTCCACCGGTACCCGGCGCATCGTCGAGCTGGCCTGCGTGCTGGCCCAGGACCCGGCGGTGTTGCTGTTGGATGAGCCGTCGGGCGGGGTGGCCCAGCGGGAGACCGAGGCGATGGGCCCGCTGCTGCAGCGGGTCCAGCTCCACTCGGGATGTTCGATCCTGGTGGTCGAGCACGACATGCCGTTGCTGACCACCATCTGCGACCGGATGATCGCCCTGGAGCTGGGCGAGATCATTGCCGAGGGCACCCCGGCGGAGGTCCTCGACCACCCGCAGGTGGTCGAGTCCTACCTGGGGACCAAGGATTCCGCCATCCAGCGGTCCGGGGTCACCGCCGTCCGCTAGTCGGGTCGCCGGCATTGCGTCGCGGTGAGCCCGCCCGCGGGGTGGGTGGCCATCCTCGAGTTCCTCAGGTAACGAACTCGATGATCTGGACGTAATTGCCGTCGGGGTCGACGAGGGTGGCGAAGTAACCGGATGGTCGCGACTCCAGTTCGGCGATCCAGCTCACGCCGATGGCGTTCAGGTGAGCCACCCTTTGGTGGGCATCTTCGACGTGGAAGTTGACCATCATCCTGACCGGTTCCGGGTTCTTGTCAGCAAGTTCGGGCCGGTGGTCGAACACCAGGAGGACGCCGCCGACATCAAGCGGGCCTTGCTCCGGCTGATCGGGGGCGAAGGCGGCCTGGTACCAGGAACGCAGCCGGCCGGGATCGGTGCTGCCAACGAGGATGCTTCCAATT
>DASZIT010000072.1:0-4687 GCA_035948855.1 Acidimicrobiales bacterium
GGCGAAGTTGTGGATGGAGTCGGCCAGCAGCGCCACCGATCCGGAGAGCGCCACGATGATCAACTGCGCCGAAGCGGTGACGGCGAGGACGGCCAACGAGGTCTTGAGCGCACTCATGCCCTCGCGACTGGTCTGGAGGGCCGTGTCGATCGAGTCGGCCGGGTCATGGCTGTGCGGCCGCAGCAGCCGACCGATCATCCCGCGAAGCCCGCGCCCATGGTGATGCGCACCGTGACCTCCGTGACCTCCATGGCCTCCATGGGCTCCATGGCCTGCGTGACCCGAGCTCACGCGCCCCGTCGCCTTCCGGCCGTCCGGGTGAGACGTCGGGTCACCCCGCTCCGGCCGGTGATGCTGCCAACCTCGTGATCGCTGTGGAACAGCGCCTGTTCGACGAGGTGGAGCACGTGGGCGTCCTTGGCCGCATAGAACAGCCGGTTGCCGTCCCGGCGTACCCGCACCAGGCCGGCGGCCCGGAGCTTGGCCAACTGTTGGGACACCGCCGGTGGGTTGGCGCCGACATGGCTGGCCAGCTCCTTCACCGAGTGCTCGCCGTGGAGCAGGGCCCAGAGAATCTTCAAGCGGGTCACATCCCCCAGGAGCTTGAAGGTGGTGACGGCCAGCTCGAACTGCTGCTGCCCGGATCCGGCCACATCTTCCGGCTCGACAACTACATGCGCATCCACGCAAGTAGTGTACAGTGCCCCCATGCACCTGTCGGGGCTCCTGGGCCGGCCAACGCTCTCGCCCAACGGAGAGAGCGTGGGCAAGGTCGATGATGTCATCGTCCGACTCCGGGGTGGCGACTACCCGCTGGTCACCGGGGTGGTGGCCAAGGTCGGTGGACGCCAGGTCTTCCTGCCCATGGATCGGGTGGCGGAGTTGAGCCAGCAGGCCCTCTCTATGGCCAAGGCCAAGGTGGATCTGGGCGGGTTCGAGCGGCGAGACGGGGAGGTCCTCCTCCGCCAGGACATCCTCCGGCACCGCCTCATCGACGTGGCCGAGGCCGAGTTGGTGCGGGCCTGGGACGTGGAGCTGAAGGACACCAGCGAGGGCTGGGTGGTGTCCTGCCTGGATACCCGACGCCCGGCCCGGCTCCTCGGGCTCATCCGCCGGAGCCAGGGACATCCCTGTCAGGACTGGAAGGCGTTCGAACCCCTCATCGGCCATACCCCGAGCAGCCGGATCCGGTCGGGCTTCGGCCGGGTGGTCAAGCTGAAACCGGCCCAGATCGCCGACCTGTTGGAGGACGCCTCCCGCACCGAAGGCGAAGAGATCCTCGACGTGGTCCACACCGATCCGGAGTTGGAGGCCGACGTGTTCGAGGAGCTCGATCCCGACATCGCCACCCGACTGTTCGGGGACATGACCGATCCCGAGGCGGCCGACGTCATCGCCCACATGCAAGCCGACGATGCTGCCGATGCGGTAGCCGAACTCCCCCAGGCCCGCCGGCAGCTCATCCTCGACCTGCTCCCGGCCGGCACCCGCACCAAGGTCTTGACCCTGCTCGGGTTCAACTCCTCCAGTGCCGGCGGCATCATGGGCGTGGACTTCCTGGCCGCCCCGGCCGACATCAGCGTCGAAGAAGCCCTCCGTCGGGTCCGACTGGCCGAGAACATCCAGCCAGAAGCGCTGGTCACCGTCCATGTCCTGGATGGGGCCAACCGATTGGCCGGGACGGTCAGCGTCATCGACCTGTTGCAGGCCGACCCCCAGGCCCGCCTGGCCGACGTCGATGATTCCGACCCGGTGCGGGTGACGGCGACGGCTGACGTGGTCGACGTGACCTTGCTGATGGCCGACTACAACCTGTTGACGGTCCCGGTCGTCGACGCCGATAACCAGGTTCTCGGCGTGATCACCGTCGACGACGTCCTCGAGGTGACGATCCCCGACGACTGGAGGCGGCGAGAACCTCCGCCTCATCCTGAAACCGCCCACCCGGATTCCGATCCGAACGGCACGCCCATCACCCACGCGGAGCACCAGGGGTAACCATGACGGACCGTCCAACCGCCACGGGTGCCCCCGGGGCGGACGATTCGTCACGCCCCGACGACAACCCGAGCCCCCAACTCCAAGTGCCGGCCACCGCGGTGCTCGACCAAGCCCATCTGGGCGACATCGAAGGCGCCTTCGGCCGGATTGCCGTCAACGACTACGGCGAACGTCACAGCTGGCGGGCGCGGCTGCTCACCTTTGCCGCCATCGCCGGTCCCGGCATCATCGTCATGGTCGGCGACAACGACGCCGGTGGGGTCTCCACCTATGCCCAGGCCGGCCAGAACTACCACACCAGCCTGCTGTGGACGCTGCTGCTGCTGATCCCGGTGCTGATCGTCAACCAGGAGATGGTGGTCCGGCTGGGCGCGGTCACCGGGGTGGGCCACGCCCGACTCATCAACGAGCGGTTCGGAAGGTTCTGGGGCTGGTTCAGCGTCGGCGACCTGTTCCTGCTCAACTTCCTCACCATCGTCACCGAGTTCATCGGTATCTCGCTGGCCGCCTCCTACGCCGGGATCTCCGAGTACGTCGCGGTGCCATTCGCGGCGGTGGCGCTGGTGGTGATCACCGCCTCCGGCAGCTTCCAGCGATGGGAACGGGCCATGTTCATCTTCATCGCCATCACCTTTGTGCAGTTCCCGTTGGTCTTCTTGTCGCATCCGAAATGGGGGACGATCGGGCACAACTTCGTGGTCCCCGGGATCCAAGGGGGGGCGTCCTCGGCGGCGGTGCTGCTCATCATCGCCATCGTCGGTACCACCGTGGCCCCGTGGCAGCTGTTCTTCCAGCAGTCCAACATCGTCGACAAGCGGATCACCCCACGGTTCATCAGCTATGAACGGGCCGACACCGTGCTGGGGGCGTTCGTGGTGGTGATCGGCGCCACCTGCATCATGGTGGCCGGCTCCTTTGCCGCCCAGGGTCCCAAGGCCTTCGGGAATTTCACCGACGCCGCCGGCGTCGCCCATCTCCTGGCCAACCACACCCATCTGCTGGGAGCACTGTTCGCCATCCTTCTGTTCGACGCCAGCATCGTCGGGGCCGCGGCGGTCACCCTGTCCACCAGCTATGCCTTCGGGGACGTCTTCGGAATCCGCCACTCCCTCCACCGTGGGTTCCGGGAGGCCAAACCGTTCTATCTGAGCTACACGGCCATGGTGGTGGTGGCCGCCGGCATCGTCCTGATCCCCCGAGCCCCGCTGGGATTGATCACCACCAGCGTCCAGGCACTGGCCGGCCTCCTCCTCCCGTCCGCTGCCGTCTTCCTCCTGCTGCTGTGCAACGACCGAGAAGTGCTCGGACCCTGGGTGAACCCGAAGTGGCTCAATGCGGTTGCCTCCGTGATCATCTCCGTCTTGCTGGTCCTGTCCGGGACCCTGATGGCCAGCACCCTGTTCCCGAACATCAATGTCACCAAGGTCTTCATCAACCTGGCCATCGCCCTGGCCGCCGGCGGGACCATCGTGGTCACCGTGCTCCAGATCATCACCCGACGAAGTGGCCGGACCCGGGCCCCTCGGGGCCCGAAGATGAGCCTCACCGAGAAGCAGTCGTGGCGGATGCCACCCCTCGCCCTGCTCAAGCCGGTGAAGTGGTCACCGGGGCTCCGGTTCGGGATGCTGTCGCTGCGGGCCTACCTGGTCGTCGCGGTGGTCCTCCTGCTGGTCAAGGCCATCCAGCTCGGCGGCGGCTGACCGCTCCTTCGGTGGCGGTCACGACGTGCCGCCGAAGTCGACATCCCGGGTCTCGACCGTCCCCGCCGTCCGACCCGGCGCCGACTGGAAGCTCCAGTAGAGGTTGGTGTGGGCGATCACCTGATCGGGCGGTGGCGCCCCATAGGCGGTCTGGTCCTCCGTGGTGTGGGCATCGCTGACCAGGGTCGCGTCGTAGCCCCGGACGAAGGCGCCATGCAGCGTCGAGCGGATGCACGCATCGGTCTGGGCGCCGGCGATGACCAGCCGTCCGATTCCGAGGCCGGACAGCACGGTCTCCAGGGTGGTGTCCTCGAAGGAGTCGCCGTACTTCTTGTCGATCCTCGGCTCGGCGTCCTCCGGAGTCAACTCGGGGACGATCTTCCAGGCATCGCTCCCGATGGCACGCGGCTCGCCGGAGTCCTGGACCCACACAACCGGGACCCCTTCGCGCCGCGCCTGCTCGACCAGGCTCCCGACGTTGGCGACCACCGCGTCGCGCTGGTGGGCGCGCTCGACGACGCCACTTTGGAGGTCGACAATGAGGAGGGCGGTGTTCGGCCGGTGCTCGAGGGCGGTCATGGTGTCGGTTTCCTCCCGTCTGGAGCCTGCTCCCCTACGGTAGACCTCCCGACGTCGGCGGGCCGGAGAGCAATCTCGTACCCCGTGGTTGCGTTGGGTGCAGCTACGGCCCGGCGTTCTCGGCGGCCATGGCCGCCACCACCGCCTCGAAGATCTTGGCGGTGTCCTTTTCAATATGCCGACGGGCCGCCAGCAGGAACGCCGCCCCCACGAAGGTGATCGGCATCACCAACGCGAACGCCACCCGGTAGTTGCCGCCGAATTGAGACGCCACCGCGGAGGTGAGAATGGGTGCCGCCGCCGCCCCGAACACGATGGAGGCAACGTTGAAGGCGCCAAAGCCGGTACCCCGCAGATTGGCGGGAACCGAGTCGGAGAGCCCGGCCCGCAACGCCGGAACCGATGAC
>DASZIT010000073.1:0-16648 GCA_035948855.1 Acidimicrobiales bacterium
GCGCAACTCTCCTGTCCCCATCGGCACCGTGCCCATCTACCAGGCGCTCGAGAAGGTCGACGGCCGCCCCGAGGAGCTCACATGGGACGTTTACCGCGACACCATCGTCGAGCAGGCCGAGCAGGGTGTGGACTACTTCACCGTCCACGCCGGGGTCCTGTTGCGCTACGTCCCGCTCACGGCCCGACGTGTCACCGGCATCGTGAGTCGCGGCGGCTCGATCATGGCGGCGTGGTGTCTGGCCCATCACGAGGAGAACTTCCTCTACACCCGCTTCGAGGAGCTGTGTGAGATCCTCGCCGCCTACGACGTCGCCTTCTCGCTGGGCGACGGGCTGCGTCCGGGGTCGATCGCCGATGCCAACGACCAGGCGCAGTTCGCGGAGCTCCGGACGTTGGGAGAGCTGACCGAGGTGGCGTGGCGCCACGACGTCCAGGTGATGATCGAAGGCCCCGGGCACGTGCCCCTCCATCGCGTCGCCGAGAACGTGAACCTGCAGCGAGAGGTGTGCCATGAGGCACCCTTCTACACACTGGGGCCGCTCACCACCGACGTGGCGCCGGGCTACGACCACATCACCTCGGCCATCGGGGCCGCGGTGATCGGGATGCACGGCACGGCCATGCTCTGCTACGTGACGCCCAAAGAACACCTGGGCCTCCCCGGTCGCGAGGACGTGAAGCAGGGGATGATCGCCTACAAGATCGCCGCCCACGCCGCCGACCTGGCCAAGGGCCATCCCGGAGCCCAGTCGTGGGATGACGCCCTGTCCAAGGCCCGGTTCGAATTCCGGTGGGAGGACCAGTTCAACCTGGCCATGGACCCGGAGACGGCCCGGGCCTATCACGACGAGACGTTGCCGGCCGAGCCGGCCAAGACCGCCCATTTCTGCTCGATGTGCGGTCCGAAATTCTGCTCGATGCGGATCAGCCAGGACGTGCGCGATTACGCCGAGAGCAAGGGCGTGGAACTCGCCTCCGCGGTCGAACTGGGCATGAAAGAGAAGTCGGTGGAGTTCCGCGACCGCGGCTCGGAGTTGTACCGGGAGCCCTCCACCACCTGACCCGTAGGCGCCCTGGAGACAAAAAACCTGCATTTTCCCGGTTCACCGGTACACTGTGGGTCGTGGAAGGGCGCAGTGCCCCTCCACCGGGGTCTTCCTCAATCTGTTTGTCGGGTCCGCAGCCGTGGATCGGATGGCCGGCCCGAGGCGGGCCCGCCTGGATCCGTGACTGGCACGGATGCCGATGGCCGGGATCCGGCCGTCACCGAACAGATGAGAGGCAACACACCCCCATGACAACCACCGCCGAGCATGCGGGCCGCGCCCGTTCGCTCGAACACGAAGCCGGCAACCTCGAAGAGGACGCTCCGACCTTCGATTCGCTCGGGGTCGACCCGAGTCTGGTCAAGGCCCTGGCCGTCCAAGGCATCACCACCGCCTTCTCCATCCAGGCTATGACCGTGGCCGACGCCTTGGCCGGCCGGGATGTCTGCGGCAAGGCGAAGACGGGTTCCGGCAAGACCCTGGCCTTCGGGCTCCCGCTGCTGCAACGGACCATGCGTATGCGGGCGACCGAGCCGGGCCGCCCCCGGGCCCTGGTGCTGGTCCCCACCCGCGAGCTGGCCGTCCAGGTGAGCGATGTCCTCGAGACCCTGGCCGACGAAGTCGGTCTCCGGGTGGTCGCCGTCTACGGCGGCGCCGACATCGAGCGCCAGGTGAAGAAGCTTCGCAAGGGCGTCGACGTGATCATCGCCACCCCGGGGCGGCTCATCGACCTCGGCGACCGGGGCGAGCTGTCGGTGGCCGACATCGAGACGCTGGTGCTGGACGAGGCGGACCGCATGGCCGACATGGGCTTCATGCCCCAGGTCGAGTGGGTCCTCCGGCGACTGGAGCGGAAGCACCAGACCCTGTTGTTCTCGGCCACCCTCGACGGCGCCGTCGACCGGTTGGTGAGCCGCTACCTGACCGACCCGGTGCACCACGAGGTGGCGTCGCCGAGCACCACCGTCGAGGCCATGGAGCACCGGTTCCTCGAGGTGCACCAGATGGACCGGGTGAAGGTGTGCGCCACCATCTGCCTCCACTCCGATCGGACCATCGTGTTCGTCCGGACCAAGCGGGGGGCCGACCGCCTGGTCGAGCAGCTGCGCAAGGAAGGGGTGAACGCCGACGCCATCCACGGCGACCTCCGGCAGGCCAACCGGGAACGGACGCTGAAGGATTTCGGCATGGGCAAGCTCCCGGTGCTGGTGGCCACCGACGTGGCCGCTCGGGGACTGGACATCGACGCGGTCGACGTGGTCATCCACTTCGACCCGCCCGAGGACCACAAGGCCTATCTCCACCGCTCGGGTCGGACGGCCCGGGCCGGTGAGACCGGTGTGGTGGTCACCCTGGTGCAGTGGAACCAGGTCCTCGAAGTGGAACGGATCCAGCAACGGATCGGTCTGAAGATCCCGATCGTGGAGATCTTCTCCAATGACTCCAGGCTGCACAACCTGGCCGGATGGAATCCGGTCTCCGTTTGATGGCAGGCGTGGTGCCCCGCCCGATTCTGGAAGTTGATCCGGGGCCGGTCGACGTCGAGCGCATCCTGGTGGTGACCGCTCACCCCGACGACGTGGATTTCGGCGCCGCCGGCTCGGTGGCCACCTGGACGCAAGCCGGGGTGGACGTGGCCTATTGCATCGTCACCGACGGCGAGGCCGGAGGCTCGGACCGGACCGTTAGCCGGGCCGAGGTGGCCGCCCTCCGTCGTGAGGAGCAGCGGGCCGCCGCGGCCAAGGTCGGGGTGTCCGAGGTCACCTTCCTCGGCTATCCGGACGGTCGGGTGCTCCCGACCATCGAGCTCCGCCGGGACATCTCCCGGGTTATCCGCCAGTTCCGTCCCGACCGGGTGGTGACCCAGTCCCCCGAACGGAACTGGGAGCGGCTGTACGCCAGCCACCCCGATCATCTGGCCACCGGCGAGGCGACCGCCTGCGCGGTGTATCCCGACGCCCGTAACCCGTTCGCCCACCCCGAGCTACTCGACGAGGGCCTCGAACCCCACACGGTGCCCGAGCTGTGGGTGATGGCCACCGAGCGGGCCAACCGGGTGGTCGACGCCACCGACCAGTTCGACCGGAAGCTGGCCGCCCTCAAGTCCCATCGGAGCCAGGTGGGGGAGGGCGAGCACCTGGAGAACATCCTTCGGCCGTGGATGTCCGGGGCCGCGCTGTCGGCCGGACTCCCGGACGGTCGCCTGGCCGAGGCCTTCCAAGTGGTGGGCACCGCGTAGTTGGCGACGTGACCGAACCGGACGCCTTCGCCCGGACCGGTAGGGATTCCCGTCCCTGGGCGATCATCCAGCATGTCCCCCACGAAGGGCCCGGGCTGATCGGCGAGGTGTTGTGCGCCTCCGGGTATGGATACGAGACGGTCCGCATGGATCTCGGCCACCAGCTCCCCGAGGTCGACCGGCTCGGCGGCCTGGTCGTGCTGGGCGGGCCGATGAGCGTCCACGACGTCGACCAGTTCCCCTGGCTGGCCGACGAGCGCCGCCTGCTGGCGGCATCCATCGCCGCGTGCCTGCCCGTCCTCGGGGTCTGCCTCGGGGCCCAGCAACTGGCGGCCGCCCTCGGGGCCGAGGTCACCACCGGGGACCACGCCGAGATCGGGGTGGGCACCGTCACCCTCACCGCGGCCGGCCGGCGGGACCGGGTGCTGGGCCCGGAGTACGGAGGGCTGGCCGGTACCGACATCCCCTGTGTCCACTGGCACCACGACACCTTCGGCCTGCCCCCGGAGTCGGTGCACCTGGCGGCCACCCGGGCCTATCCCCACCAGGCCTTCCGGGCCGGTGACCGGGCCTACGGCCTCCAGTTCCACGTCGAGGTGACCGCCGCCCTCGCCGACGAGTGGCGTAGTTTTCTCCCCGATGGCGTCGTCCTGGAGCCTTCGGATCTCTCCCGGGTGGAGACCACCGGACGCCGGATCCTCCAGCGGTTGGTGGACCTGGCCGGACCGTCATGACCGGTGATCCGGGCCCGAAAGGGCGGCCGGCGGCGACCGCCACCCACCCCGGCGCCCGAGCGGGCGAGGTGGGCACCGCGGCGGAGCCGGTGAAGCCCCGGCTCCGCGGCGTGCTCCACGAGATGGCGTTCTTCGTGTCGTTGGCGTCGGGGGCTGGTCTGGTGTGGGCGGCTCCCACCTCGGGATCGAAGGCGGTGACCTCGGTCTACGCCGTCTCCGTCTCGATGATGTTCGGGGTCAGTGCCCTCTTCCACCGGCACACCTGGGGACCGGTGGGCCGCCGCCGGATGCGCCGGGCGGATCACTCCACCATCTTCATCGCCATCGCCGGCTCCTACACCGCGGTGGCCGGCATCGCCCTCGGGGGGTGGGCCCGCATCACCGTGCTGGGCATCGTGTGGGGCGGCGCCGCCATCGGCATCACCATCCGCCAGACCTGGCTCGACGCCCCCAAGCCGGTGATCGCGGTGCCCTACGTGGTGGTGGGCTGGTCGGCGCTCGCCGTGCTCCCGCAGCTGTTCCATGCGTTGGGGGTGGTCGGGTTCGTCCTGCTGTTCGTCGGAGGGTTCGCCTACATGGCCGGCGCGGTGGTCTACGCCCTCAAGCGGCCCAACCCGGTCCCCGGGGTGTTCGGTTACCACGAGGTCTTCCACGCCTTCACCGTCGTGGGCGCGGTCGTCCACTTCGTGGTCATCGCCGGGTTCGTGCTGCCGTTGGCCAACTGACGGAGTCGGGCCGGAGCCGGTCAACTAGGGCGGGATACTGTCTCTCCACAACCGAGGAGAGACCATTGCGGTATGTGTTGTATTACGAGTCGGGCGACGACGTCGCCGAGAAGGCGCCTCTGCACTTTGCTGCCCATCGCGACCGGTGGGCGGCGTTCCACCAACGAGGCGAGTTACTGCTGATCGGCCCGTTCACAGATGGTGCCGGCGCCCTGGGCGTGTTCACCACGGCCGAGAGTGCCCACGAGTTCGCTGAGGGCGACCCCTTTGTGATTCACGGGGTCGTTCGCCAATGGCACGTCCGGGAGTGGATGGAGGCTCTGGGCGAGACCGCGACCTGACGCTCGGCAGCAGGAGGGCTGCCGCCGGAGTCCCAAGAAGGGCTACTGCTACTGGTAGACCAGGAGATCCAGGGTCTCCGAAACCGGACCGCTCAGCGACCCCTGTTCGATGTCGACGCGCAGTCGGGAGAGACCCGCCTCGAATTCGGGGTCGGGCAGAAGGGCGAGGGCGCTGTCGGCCCGCAGCGCGGTGCGCCGATAGAAGGCCTCGGGTGTTTCGGCGACGACCTGGGAGATCTTCTCGTGAGCCAACTCCTCGAACCCCGCCGAGGTCAGCCCGTGCCGGATCGCCGCCGGGGAGGGAAAGCGTTCTTCGGCGATGGCGACCGCCTCGGGGAAGTATCGACCGAGCACCCATCGGGTGGGGACGTCCCAGTAGAGCCCACGGACCAGCAGACGTCCGCCGACGACAAGGATGCGACGGAGCTCACCCGCGCAGGCCTCGAGGTCGGGTAGGTGGTGGACCACCTGGGAGGCCCATACGCCGCGGAATGTCTTGTCGCCGAACGGGAGTGCCTCGGCCCGGCCGGCCACCAGCGCGACGTTCGAGGCGGTGGGCTTGGCGACCGCCTCGGCCTGCATGCCACCGGCGGGCTCGAGCCCGATGACGGTCGTCTCCAGCCCCTCCGCCAACGGGCCGGAGAACCGTCCGGTTCCGGCACCGAGGTCCAACACCGGGCCGGGCCCGGGAGGCAGGTGGCGGGCGGCGGCCACCACCCAGGCATGGACGGAGGCATCCGGCAGGGTACGGCCCCGGTCGTAGACCTGGGCCATGGGACCGTCATAGTCGGCGTGGGCCACCCGACCAGGATACGAGAAGTGTCAGCCGGCCATTTGGCGGAGCATGTAGGGGAGGATCCCGCCGTTGCGGTAGTACTCGGCCTCCATCGGGGTGTCGATCCGCAGGCGGGCGGCGAACTCCACCACCCGGTCGCCCTCGGCGGCCCGCACTGCGACCTCTTTGGGGACGTCGCCCTGGTTGAGCGACTCGATGCCGGAGACGGCGAACACCTCGTGGCCGGTGAGCCCGAGGGTCGCCGCGCTTTGCCCGTCGGCGAACTGGAGCGGCAAGACGCCCATCCCGATCAGGTTGGACCGGTGGATCCGCTCGTAGCTGGCGGCGATCACCGCCCGGACGCCCAGCAACGCGGTCCCCTTGGCCGCCCAGTCCCGGGACGATCCGGATCCGTACTCCTTGCCGGCCAGGACCACCAGGGGAACCCCCTCGGCGGCGTAGGCGACCGACGCCTCGAAGATGGTGGTCTGCTCACCGTCGGGGAGGTGCAGGGTGATGCCTCCCTCGGTGCCGGGGGCCAGCTGGTTGCGCAGCCGCACGTTGGCGAAGGTGCCCCGCATCATGACTTCGTGGTTGCCCCGGCGGGATCCGTAGGAGTTGAAGTCCTTCCGCTCCACCCCGTGTTCGGACAGGTAGTGGCCGGCCGGGGTGGAAGGGCCGATGCTCCCGGCCGGTGAGATGTGGTCGGTGGTGACGCTGTCCCCGAGGACGGCCAGTACCCGGGCGCCCTGGATGTCGGTCACCGGGGTCGGTTGAGCGGCGAGGTGCTCGAGGAACGGCGGACGCAGCACATAGGTGGAGTCGCCGTCCCACCGGAAGGTGTTGCCAGTGGCCGTCTCCATGGTCTGCCAGCGCTCCTCGCCGTCGAAGATCGAGCTGTACCGGTCGCGGAACATCTCCGAGGTCAACGAGGTGCGGATGGCTTCGGTGACCTCTTCGGAAGACGGCCACAGATCGGCCAGGTGCACCTCGTTGCCGTCGGTGTCGGTGCCCAGCGAGTCGTGCATGAGGTCGATGTCCATGGTGCCGGCCAGGGCGTAGGCCACCACCAGCGGCGGCGACGCCAGATAGTTCATCCGCACCTCGGGGTGGATCCGACCCTCGAAGTTCCGGTTGCCCGACAACACCGAGACGGCGGAGAGATCGGCGCCCACCACCGCCTCGGACACCCCGGTGAGCAGGGGGCCGGAGTTGCCGATGCAGGTGGTGCACCCGAAGCCGACCAGGTCGAACCCGGCCTGAGCCAACGGCTCGGTGAGCCCGGCGCGGTCGAAATAGTCCATGACCACCCGGGAGCCGGGGGCGAGCGAGGTCTTCACCCAGGGCTTGGGACGCAGCCCGCGATCGATCGCTTTCTTGGCCAGCATCCCGGCGGCCACCATCACCTGGGGGTTCGAGGTGTTGGTGCAGCTGGTGATGGCGGCGATCACCACGTGCCCGTCCTCGATGTCCACCGTCGAACCGTCGGCCAGGGTGGCCGGTGCCGACTTCTTGGCGCCGCCCAGGGCGGTGCGGAAGGCGTCCTTGGCGCCGGACAGCGGGACCAGGTCCTGGGGCCGCGACGGCCCGGCGATGCTCGGCACCACCGTCGAGAGATCCAACTCGATGGTTTCGGAGAACACCGGCTCGACCCCGCCGGCCACATGGAACATCCCCTGTTCCTTGGCGTACGCCTCGACCAGGGCGACATGATGATCGTCGCGGCCGGTGAACCGCAGGTAGTCGAGGGTCACGTCGTCGATGGGGAAGATGGCGCAGGTGGCGCCGTACTCCGGCGACATGTTGCCGATGGTCGCCCGGTTGGCCAGTGCCACCGCCGCCAGCCCGGGGCCGTAGAACTCGACGAACTTGCCGACCACGCCCCGCTGACGGAGGAGTTGGGTGATGGTCAGCACCAGGTCGGTGGCGGTGGTGCCCGGCGCCTGGCTGCCGGTCAGGCGGAACCCCACCACCGGCGGAAGCAGCATGGACAGGGGTTGGCCGAGCATGGCCGCCTCGGCTTCGATGCCGCCCACGCCCCAGCCGAGGACGCCCAGCCCGTTGACCATGGTGGTGTGGGAGTCGGTGCCGACCAGGGTGTCGCAGTAGGCCCGGCCGTCCTCGGTTCCGAAGACCACCCGGGAGAGGTATTCGAGGTTCACCTGGTGGCAGATCCCGGCCCCGGGCGGCACCACTCGGAACCCGTCGAAGGCCTGTTGGGCCCAGCGGAGCAACTGGTACCGCTCGATGTTGCGCTGGTACTCGATGTCGACATTCCGGTCGAACGAGTCCGGGGTGCCGGACACCTCGGCGATCACCGAGTGATCGATGACCAGTTCGACCGGGACCAGGGGGTTGACCTTGGCCGGGTCGCCGCCCATCTCGGCCAGGGCGTCGCGCATGGCGGCCAGATCGACGACACCGGGCACCCCGGTGAAATCCTGCATGAGAACCCGCTCGGGGGTGAGGGCGATCTCGGCGGCGTCGCTCCCTCCCACCCCGTGCCGCTCGGGGTTCCGACCCCAGTCGGCCACCGCTTCGATGTCCTGGGCACTGACCGCGATGCCGTCCTCGTGGCGGAGCAGGTTCTCGAGGACGACCTTGATCGAATAGGGGAGCCGGGCGACGTCGTACCGGTCGGCCAGGGCATTGATCCGGAAGATCTGGTAGCTCCGGTCGCCGACCGCCAGGTCGGACCGGGCGCCGAAGCTGTCGGGGGCGGATGGGGAGGACGGGGACGGGGCCATGGACCCATTCTGCCCACTCCCGGTCGCCGAGCGCCATGCCGGGGCCGGCGTCCTCCCGGCGGCCCCTAGGCGGTTCGGTCAGTGCGGGTCCGGTAGCGCCAGACCGCCAGCGGGGGCAGCACGATGAGGATGCCCACCGTCCACAACAGTGCCTGGATCACCAACCAGGAGGTTGGGCCCCCGATCATCAGGGCCCGGCACACTGACACCATCACGCTCACCGGTTGGTAGGTGGCGAAGCCCCGCAGCCAGCCTGGCATGTCGAACAGGGGCACGAAGGCGGAGGAGGCGAACACCAACGGGAACAGCAGCGGGAACGACATCACCTGGGCCGTCTCGCTATTGGACGCCGTCAGTCCGACCAGGGCAAACCCCCACGACAGGGCGTAGGCGAACAGCAGGATGATCCCGACAGCGGCCAAATAGGGAAGGACCCCGGTGGTCGGGCGGAAACCGACCAGCAGTCCCACACCGGTCATCACGATGACCACCCCGACGTTGCGGACCAGGTCGGCAATGGTCCGGCCGACCAGCACCGCCGAGCGGGCCATCGGGAGGGCCCGGAACCGTTCGATGAGTCCCTTCTGGAGGTCTTCGGCCAGGCCGATGCTGGTCTGCACCGCACCGAACGCCACCGTCTGGACGAATATCCCCGGCATCAAATAGTTGACGTAGCTGATCCCATGACCCGGATTGATCGCCCCGCCGAATACGTAACGGAAGAGCAGGACGAACATGATCGGCTGGACGGTGGCGAAGAACATCACCTGCGGGATCCGGGTGGTGGCGATCAGGTTGCGCTTGGTAATGGTCAGGGTGTCGGAGATGGCCCATCGGAGGCGGCCGCCGACGCCGGTGGCCAACGGTGCGCCGGTGACGGTGGGAACGGAGATGGTGGTGGTGGTCATCAGTTGCCTCCTACCGGGATGGGTGTCGATTCGGGTTGAGCCGGGTGATCCTGATCGACGCCCGAGCCCTTCGGCTCGGATCCGTCCGGTGGCTCTTCGGGCTCGGTCCGGTGCCCGGTGAGCGCCAGGAACACATCGTCGAGGCTGGGCTCCCGCAGGGTGAAGGTGGTGGGAGTGACCCCGGCCTGGTCGAGCGATCGAAGGGCGGTCATGGCATCCACCGGTCCGTTGTCCACGGTCACGTCCACCACCCGGCCGTTGACATTTGGCGTGTGCGGGCCGACGCCACCCAGCACCGATGCGGCTCGGTCGGCGTCCTCGTGGTCGGCGAGTCCGACCTCGAGGACGGTGGCACCCAGCTCGGCCTTGAGTCGGGTCGGGGTGCCTTCGGCGATGACCCGGCCATGGTCGAGTACCGAGAGGGTGTCGGCCAGCCGGTCGGCCTCCTCGAGGTACTGGGTGGTGAGCAGCACGGTGGTGCCTTCTCCCACCAGGCTCTCGATGACCTCCCACAGATCGTTCCGGCTCTGCGGGTCGAGGCCGGTGGTGGGCTCGTCGAGGAACAGCACGGTGGGCCGGGCCACCAGGGCCGCGGCCAGGTCCAGGCGACGGCGCATGCCGCCCGAGTAGGTCTTGAGGGTCCGATCCCCGGCGTCGGCCAGGTTGAATTGCTCGAGCAGTTCTTTGGCCCGCCCGGCCACGAAGGACTTCGGAAGGTGATTGAGCCGACCCACCATGACCAGGTTCTCCCGTCCGGTGAGGTTCTCATCGACGGCGGCGTACTGGCCGGCCAGGCCGATCAAACTGCGGACCAGCTCGGCCTGTTTGCTCACGTCGTGGCCGAGGACCCGGGCCGAGCCACTGTCCGCCCGGAGAATGGTGGTCAAGATCCGCACCGCGGTCGTCTTGCCCGATCCGTTGGGACCCAAGAGACCGAACACGGTTCCCGGCTCGACGTTGAAGGTCACCCCGTCGAGGGCGCGGACTTCCAACTTGCCGGAGAACGTCTTCTTCAGGTCGGCAACTTCGATTGCATGTGTCATCGGCGGCGATCCCGTCTTCGAGGGCACGAACAGCGTGCTGTGGTGTTGCTCGGGTTGTGGCAGTGGCGGCGGCGATTCCCTTTACTTTTGGATATCTTAGATATTAGAGTATTTGCGTGTCAACCAAGATGGCCGAGTCGGGAACCGAGTATCCAACCGGCGGCTCGCCGCCCCCCAGGCCGGCGGCTGGGCACCCCGAACTGGCCGAGGCGATGCGGGCCTACCAGATGGCGGTCGACATCTTCGACGACGCGGTGGCCGGCAAGCTCGGGCTCAATCGTACCGACTTCCGCTGCATCGATATCCTCGATCAACACCAGCCGATGACCGCCGGAGCCCTGGCCCAGGCGGCCCGGATCTCCTCGGGCACCATGACCTTCGTCATCGACCGGTTGGAGGCGGCCGGATATGTCCGCCGCCGGAGGGACGACGACGACCGGCGCCGGGTGCTGGTGGAGATGGTCCCGACTGCCCACCGGAAGGTGTTGGCCTACCACCTCCCGATGATCCAGGATGCCCGGATGGCGCTGGCCGAGTTCGCGGCCGACGAGATCGCGGTGGTCCGCAAGTTCCTCAAGATCAGTGCCGCGGTGTTCGAGCGGAACATCCCGACTTGAGACGCGGCCGGCCATCCGACGGGCGCCTGTTCCGGTGAGCCATTAGCCTCACCGCTATGCAAGTAGGCGACATCGCACCGGACTTCGAACTGCCCGACGAGAACGGGACCCTCCGCCGACTCAGCACCATGGTCGCGGATGGACCGGTTGTCCTGTTCTTCTACCCGGCGGCGATGACGCCCGGGTGTACGGCAGAGAGCTGCCACTTCCGGGACATGAAGGCGGAGTTCGAAGCGGTCGGCGCCCAGCGGATCGGGATCAGTGCCGACCAGGTGGAGAAGCAGAAGCGCTTCTCGGACAAGCATTCGTTCGACTTTCCCCTGCTGTCCGACCCTGATGGCGCGGTGGCTACCCAGTACGGGGTCCGGCGCCGCATCACCGTTCTCACCCCCACCAAACGGGCGACGTTCGTAATCGGACGCGACATGAAACTCGCGGCGATCATCCAGAGTGAAGTGCGGATGAATATCCATGCGGACCGGGCGCTCGAGGCGGTGTCGAAGCTCGCGGCTGTTTGACGGATTGACGGCCCGCCGGCGCCCTCCTGTCGTTTGGGCGCCGACTCGGTGGTGAGGCGACCAAGGCGACCTCAACGGTCCCCGGCGCCCACCGGCTCCGATGGGACACTGTCGGCATGCATCTGTGGCCCGGCGGTTGGGACAGTTCGAGGTGAGCCCCAATCCGATCAATGACCGCTTCGAGCGCATGGCCCAGTCCATTGCCGAGCGGGTGGCTCGTTTGGTGATCGATTCGATCGACCTCAATGCGATCATGGAACGGGTGGATGTCGACCGTCTGGTGTCCAGGGTCAACGCCGATGCCATCGTCGATCGGGTGGATGTCGAGAAGATCGTGGAGAGAGTCGATGTGGAGAAGATTCTCGAACGGGTCGACGTCAACGCACTGGTCGAGCGGGTTGACATCCGTCGGATCGTCGACCAACTCGACATCGAGTCGTTGGTAGCACAGACCGAGTTGGGTTCGATCATCGCCCGGTCGACGAGCGGGGTCGCCGCCGAGGTGCTCGATGTGATCAGGGCACAAGGGGTCGGCCTCGATGATTTCTTCGCCCGATGGACCAATCGGATTCTCCGACGGCCGCCAAACTCGCTGCCGCTCGGCCCGCCAAGCTTGGTGTCGCCCGCCCCATTGGCCAGCGCGACTCCTCTGGACGGGTCCACCGCGGGCCGCGGTCAATGATCGCCGCCCCGCCGCCCGCCCTCTACGAGGGACGGCAGGGCCACTATGCCGGAGCCGTCAGCCGGCTCGCCGCCTTCGCCGCCGACGTGGGGGCCTCGTGGGGCCTGTACACCCTCGGGCTCGGAGCTGTCTCCTTGACGGTGGCATTGGCGACGGGAAGAACGTTCTCCGTCAACCGGAACCAGATCCCGACGCTGATCGTGCTGATCGTCTGGGAGTTCGTGTACTTCGCCTATCAATGGGCGCTCAACGGGAAGACCATCGGCATGGCGGTGATGGGGATCCAGGTGGTCAATGCTGACGGAGCCCGGTTGACGGCGCGGCAAGCCGTAGTGCGCACGCTGGCGTTTCCGTTGAGCCTCGCCGCGGTCGGCCTCGGCTTTCTGGGGATTCTGGTCCAACGGGAGCGCCGGGCCTTTCACGACCTGGTGGCCGGAACCGCGGTGATCTATTCGTGGGACGCCCGCGCCGCCCGCCTGCGCTGGCTCGCCCGCCAGGGCCCGGAGACTCCCGGCGGCGGGTAGCCGGCACCAGGGGAAATGGAGGACGGGGTCGGGCCGGGTTTCACTTCCAACGGAAATGGACGAATACCCTCCCGAAGTTGTGCGAATCCTTCTCGACCCGGTCATACAGGGCCTTGATCTCCTTCTGGTCGAGAAACCGCAACACTCGCTTCTTCAGCTGCCCGCTTCCCTTGCCCGGGATGATCTCGACCAGCGGCGCCTTCTTCTCGATGGCCTCGTCGATGATGGATCGGAGCGCCCGGTCGATGTCTTCACCGCGGTTGTAGATGTCGTGGAGGTCGAGCTTTAGCTTCACCGGTTCCGGTCTACACGACAGCTGGGGGTCGCCGGCCTGACCGCGATCGCCGGGGTGGCCGTGGGGTGTGGCAGGGTGGTCGGGTTATGCCGCGGCTGATCCCCCGAGACCGGGTCGAGGTAGCCCCGGGAGCGGTTCATCTACCCGGCTGGCTCGACCTCGACGCCCAACGGGAACTGGTGAGTTCGTGCGAGACGTGGATCGCCCGGGCCGGAGGGACCCAGGCGCCGCATCTGCCCACCGGGGGAGTCATGTCGGTGGAGATGGCCTGCCTCGGCTGGCACTGGTTCCCCTACGGCTACAGCCTGACGGTGGTCGACGGTGACGGCCGGCCGGTGGCCCCATTCCCCCCCGAGCTGGGAGAACTCGGTCGGCGGGCCGTCACCGACGCCTACCAGGATCCGGGCGCCGGGAACGCCTACCGACCCGACGTAGCCCTGATCAATTGGTATGGCCCCGCCGCCCGGATGGGCATGCACGCCGACCGGGACGAGCGGAGTATGGCCCCGGTCGTCTCCCTCAGCCTGGGGCAGACCTGCGTTTTCCGGTTTGGCAATGCTTCTACCCGCAACCGGCCGTGGACCGATGTCGAACTCGAATCCGGCGACCTCTTCGTCTTCGGCGGCCAATCCCGGTTGGCCTATCACGGGGTACCCAAACTGCTTCCCGGCACCGGAGATCCGGCCATCGGTATTTCGGGAGGTCGCTACAACCTCACCCTTCGCCAAACCGGATTAGCGGTGCGCGGCTGAGCCGGACGGCGTCAGCCGGTCCCGGTCCGATCGGGCGAGGTTTCCGGTTCCAGCCGCACCACCAGACGACAACCCGCCCGACGGGCATCCTTGGCTTCCAGCCGCTCAACCGCCACGCCGCCGACGCCCTCGGCGAGGCCCTCGGCCTGGCCGAGGTGTAACTGGCAGACGGTGTCCGGGTCGGTGTGGGCCACATCTTCGAAGGGGCAACGCTCGAGGATGAAGTCGACCCGGCGCGCCCGTTCCGTCCGGATCGGGCGAAAGCCCCGACGAGTCATCTCCTCTTCCAGGAGATCGAGTTGGTCGCCGGTTCCTTCCAACTCGGCTCCACGTCGGCGCCCTTCCTGGCGGCCGATCTGGCGGGGTTCCACCTTGTGGCGAACGGCGTCGCTCAGGAGTTGGGCAAGCCAGGCGTACGGGCCGGGAGTACCCCACCGGCCGGCCGCTTCGGGATGGAGCCGATACAGCAGTCGAGGGCGCCCGGGTCGCTGCCGGACCTCGACGTCCTCCACCACCAACTGGGCCTCCTTCAGCACGGCCAGGTGCTGGCGAACGGCGTTGTGATTGAGCTTCACGTGGTCGGTGAGGTCAGCTACCCCGACCGGATCGGGTGCGGTCAGGATGTATCGGAACAGGCGGTGGCGAGTCGGATCACCGAGAGCGCGAGCCTCGCGCTGCACTTCGTCGTCCACCCAAGACCCTCCCTGACCGAAATTCGGGTTTCCTCCGGAATAACACAAAATTCCGCCTATGGCAGCACTCTGGCAATTTCGTTCTTCTATCTCGGGTGAATTGGGTCCAATCGGCAAGACCGGTTGGTCCCGTTTGATTGCCTTTTGAAGACCCGTACGGGTTCTCGCGCCACGGCCCATCTCCCGATATCCGATCCTCGGCACCTGATGCCCCGACGAGTGATACTGGATCGTGGCTCGACGACGTTTCCCCACGGCGTGTGTCCTGGGTTGCGTCTCCCTCGTCTTGTTGGGCTGTGGATCGGCGTCCGCTCAGTCGGCGGCGCCTCGTGATGCCTGCTCGTTGATGACCGGGAAACAGGCCGGCGCCGTCATGGGTGGACCGGTTCGGGTATCACCGTCGCAGGCCATCCCGGGGAATCAGAGTTCGTGTCTCTACTCGCCCGACGGGTCGTTGCCCGGCGCGCTGATCGTGAACGTTTCGTGGGACACGCGATCGATCGCCAACTTCACCGCCCTCCATGGCGGCCAGGCAAGAATTGTTCCTGGGACTACGCCGACGGGAGCGAAAATTCCACCGGTCGAGTACACGAAAGTCTCCGTCGACGGATCGACCGCCTACTGGGTACCCCTCCTGCCGGTTCCGAGCGGGAGCAATGCGCCCACGAATTCCAGCCAATTGAGCGGCACGGTGCACGGCTACGTGGTGACGCTCATTTCCATGGGTCTCAACCAAACCCAGGATGAGCGGGCGCTCGGCCTGATGCTCCGCCAGCTGAATCTCTGACGCCATCGGGGCGGCACGACCGGGCTATTGCCGAATCATCCGGCGTTCGACACAGTCGTCGACACCCACTTCCTCACCGCCTGCATCCACGAAGCCGTGGCGGCGATAGAGCGCCGCCGCGTGGTCGTTGCCGGCCATGACGCACAACACGACCCGGCTGGTTGGTTGGATGACCTCCCAGCCGAGGACCGCGTCGACCAACGCATCACCGACTCCGTGGCCGCGCCCGAATGGCGCCACCCACATCGAGATCAGCTCGACGTCGCCGCCGCCTTGGACTGCGCTCACCATGCCGGCCGGTTTCCGGTCGAGATCGGCTATGACGTTGAACGGCACCGCCTGCAACCGGTCGCGCCAACGCGGCTCGAGGTCGCCCTCGCCCTGCCACTCCGCCAGCTTCGTCTTGAACGCCTCCGGAGCGTCGCTCAGGGCATCGAGCCGTAACTCCCGCCAGGCTCGCCAGTCATCTCCGCCAACCTGCCGGATGGTGATCACGATTCCCTCACGCCGGCCCTGGCGATCCGGCGGATGCCATGCGCAGTGCCACCGCCACCGCCTCCTGGGGATCCCCGATGGGCACGATCCCCGCATCCAGCCGACCATCGGGCCGGGTGAGCGACCAGGTACCGAGGCCGACCACCGGGATCCCGGCCCGGAGCGCCAGCCCGATCTCGGAAAGGGTGCCGTACTCCCCGTCGACGGCGATCACCGCGCCCGCGGATCCGACCACCAGGGCATTGCGGGCTTCGCCGAGGCCGGTGGCAATGACCACGTCGACCCACTGGTTGGCGGCCGACGGGTCGCCACCGGGAAGGATGCCGACGGTCAGTCCACCTGCCGCCTTGGCCCCCCGGCAGGCGGCGGCCATCACCCCACCGAGGCCGCCGCAGACGATGACCGCTCCCGCCGACGCGAGGGCGGCGCCGACCGCTTCTGCGGCGGCCGCCACGGGACCGGTCACTTCGGAGCCACCGATGACCGCGATCTGGGTCGCCATAATTCGCCCAGCGTAGGCGGCGGATTCTGCCGAGCGTCGGTCCACCAAGAGGTCGTGCGGGGGAGAGCGTCGGAGGACGATTTGGCGCCCTCGGCAGGAATTGAACCTGCGCACATGGCTTCGGAGGCCAATGCTCTATCCGCTGAGCTACGAGGGCAACCGGCGGGGCTGCAACCTGGCCGGATGACCGTGGAACCGCACCACCGAACCAATAACTGTAGTCG
>DASZIT010000074.1:0-51015 GCA_035948855.1 Acidimicrobiales bacterium
GTGGGCAGCCTCGGCATCTACACCAAGATCGACTTCGGCCAAGGCAAGGTCGCCGAGTGCAACAGCACCTCGTCGATCTTCCGGGGCTACAGCATCTTCATGAAGGGCAAGGATCCCCGAGACGCCCATTTCATCACCAGCCGCATCTGCGGTATCTGCGGCGACAACCACGCCACCTGCTCGTGCTACGCCCAGAACATGGCCTACGGGGTCAAGCCGCCGGCCCTCGGCGAGCAGATCGTCAATCTGGGCGAAGCCGCCGAGTACATGTTCGACCACAACATCTTCCAGGAGAACCTGGTCGGAGTGGACTACTGCGAGAAGATGGTGGCCGAGACCAATCCCGGCGTCCTCGACCAGGCCAACAGCACCGAATCCCCGCATTTCGCCGACCATGGGTACAAGACCATCGGCGACATCATGCGATCGCTCAATCCGTTTTCCGGCGAGTTCTACCGCGAGGCACTCCAGGTAAGCCGGTACACCCGGGAGATGTTCTGCCTGATGGAGGGCCGTCACGTCCATCCCTCAACCCTCTACCCGGGCGGAGTCGGCACCACCGCCACCATCCAGCTGTTCACCGACTATTACATCCGGCTCATGCGATATGTGGAGTTCATGAAGCGGGTCGTGCCGATGCACGACGACCTGTTCGACTTCTTCTATCAGGCGATGCCCGGTTACGAGCAGGTGGGTAACCGCCGCATCCTGCTCGGATGCTGGGGCGCGTTCCAGGATCCCGACGTGTGCAACTTCGACTACCGGGACATGACGGCGTGGGGCCGGGCCATGGGCGTCACCCCCGGCGTAGTGGTGGACGGGAAGCTGGTCACCAACGACCTGGTCGACATCAACCTCGGCATCCGGATCCTCCTCGGCCACTCGTTCTATAGCGACTGGGAAGACCAGGAGATGTTCGTGACCCGCGATCCGCTGGGGAACCCGGTTGATCGCCGGCATCCTTGGAATCAGCACACCAACCCGCAGCCCCAGAAGCGCGACTTCGACGGCAACTACAGCTGGGTGATGTCGCCCCGCTGGTACGACGGGAAGGACCACCTGGCCCTCGACACCGGCGGTGGGCCTCTGGCCCGGCTGTGGTCCACCGCGCTGTCCGGACTGGTCAACACCGACCATCTCAAGGCCACCGGCACGTCGGTGGAGATCCATCTGCCCAAGACGATCCTGAAGCCGGAGGTCACCCTCACCTGGAACATCCCCCAGTGGTCCAACACCATCGAGCGCGACCGTGCCCGCACCTACTTCCAGGCCTATGCCGCCGCCTCCGCCCTCGACTTCATCGAGAAGGCACTGGCCGACGTGCGGGCCGGGAAGACCAAGACCTGGGAGCCCTTCGAGGTGCCCGAGGAAGGGATCGGCGCCGGCTTCACCGAGGCGGTCCGCGGGGTCCTCTCGCACCACCTGGTCATCAAGGGCGGCAAGATCGCCAACTACCACCCGTATCCGCCGACACCGTGGAATGCCAACCCCCGGGATGTCTACGGCACGCCGGGGCCCTATGAGGACGCGGTCACCGGCTGCCCGATCTACGAGGAAAACGACCTCGAGCACTTCAAGGGCATTGACGTCATGCGCACCGTCCGCAGCTTCGACCCGTGCCTGCCCTGCGGCGTGCACATGTACCTCGGCAAGGGCAAGGTACTGAAGACGCTGCACTCGCCTACCCAGGTATCGAACCCAGAATTGGCCGGCTGAATGGCCGCGGGGGTTCCGCCAGCACCGCAGAATCTCCGGACCATCGGCGACCGGATCGAGCAATTGCTCGAAGAGCTACGGATCAACGCCGACCCTCGCGCCTTTGCCGGGGTCGAGGAGTTGTTGCGGCTGTTCTCCGAGCTCTACGGGGCGGGCTTGGCTCGAATCGCCGAATTGGCCCAAGCCGAGGCTCCGGATTTCCTCGAACGTCTGGCCGAGGACGATCTGGTGGCCAGCCTGCTGCTCGTCCACGGATTGCACCCCGAGCCACTCGAGGGTCGGGTGGAGCAGGCGCTGGCTCGGGTCCGCCCGTTTCTGGCCACCCACGGCGGTGATGTCGAGCTGTTGGACATGGACGAAGAAGCCGGAGCTGTCCGACTCCGTCTCCTCGGGAGTTGCGACGGGTGCCCGTCGTCGGCCATCACCCTCCAGGGGGCGGTCGAAACCGCGATCATCGAGGCGGCTCCGGAGATCACCACCATTGACGTTGATCAGCCCTCGACTCCGCCGGGACCGCCCCAACATGTCCCCGGCGTGCCGATCTCCCTCAGCACCAAGCCCGTCTATGCATCGTGCCCGTCGGAGATGGCAGCCACATGAACGATCCGCGGGCGGTGCTCCAGCGGATCAGCGAGATCCGCCCGCGCCCGGTGGAACGGGCGGGGGAGCGATGCGAGCTCTGCACGGAAGCCATCGCCGACGAGCACGGCCACCTGGTCGACCTGGAGGCTCGCACGCTGATGTGTGTCTGCCGCGGCTGTTACCTGCTGTTCTCGTCGGCGGGCGCCGGGGGTGGGCACTTCACCGCGGTGCCCGACCGCTATCTGGCTTTCCCCGATTTCGAGCTCTCATCGGACCAGTGGGACACTCTGCAGATCCCCGTCAGTGTGGCCTTCTTCTTCGTCAACTCCTCGCTCGACCGGGTGGCGGCGTTCTACCCCGGACCGGCCGGCGCCACCGAATCGCTGCTGCCCCTCGAGACCTGGGAGGAGTTGGTGGCGTCCAATCCAGCCCTCGCCACCATGCAGCCCGACGTCGAGGCGTTTCTGGTTCGCTCCGAGCCCCGGGGGGGCGGCACCGAGTGCTACGTCGTCCCCATCGACGCCTGCTACGAGCTGGTGGGTCAGCTCCGCAGGTTGTGGCGGGGTTTCGACGGCGGGCGCGAGGCTCATGATGAGCTCGACGCGTTCTTTGGGCGGGTGCGGGCCAGGGCTCGATGACCGCCCTCGACTTCGAGGTGCTCGATGCCCGACCCGAGCCTCATGCTGCGGTGCCCACCATCATGCTCCGGCTCCGGGTGGCCGAGACCGGCGGCGGGAGCGTGCATGCCCTCGCCCTGCGCTGTCAGATCCGGATCGAGCCCCAACGGCGGCGATACACGTTGGACGAGGAAGAGCGGCTGTACGAGCTGTTCGGCGAGACGCCCCGGTGGGGCGACTCCCTCCGGCCGTTCCTGTGGACCCACGTGTCGACGACCATCGCCGGCTTCCATGGCTCAATGGAGATCGATCTGCCGGTGGAGTGCAGTTACGACTTCGAAGTGACGGGAGCCAAGTACCTTCACGCCCTGGCCGGAGGGGATATCCCCCTCCTGTTGCTGTTCTCCGGCACCGCGTTCACCCGGGGGGAGGCCGGGTTCGCCGCCGAGCCGATCGCCTGGAACCTGGAAGCGTCATTTCCGCTTCCGGTCGCGGTGTGGCGTGGGGTGATGGACCTGTACTTTCCCAACAGCGGATGGCTGCGGGTCAGCCGCGACACCCTCGACAGCCTGCAAAGGTTCAAGGCCCTCCGGGCCGTCCCGACTTGGGACCAGGCCTTTGCCCAGCTACTCAAGGAAGCGGGAGATGCCGGAATGGGGGGCCCATGACCACCGACGTGCTCGATCGATTTTCCGCGGCACGGGCGGTCGCCGATGCGGTCCTGTACGAGGGGTACGTGCTGTATCCCTATCGGGCGTCCTCCCGAAAGAACCAGGCCCGATGGCAGTTCGGCGTGCTCACCCCCCGGGCCTTCAGCGAGGCGGACGGGTCCGAGCGGTGGTCGGCGCGTACCGAGTGCCTGATCGACCCCGGCCTGATCTCCCGGCTAGCCGTTCGGATCCGCTGTCTCCAGGTCCAGCATCGATTCGTGGAGGCGGCCGGTGACGATGGCGCCAGCTTTGTCCCGGTCGAAGCCCTGAAGGTGGACGAGAAGGCGTACGTGGAGTGGGACGAGGCGGTCGAACAGGTGGTCAACCTTGCCCCACTCACTCTGTACCCCGGTGAGGAGGTGGCATCCGAGGAGTGGTTTGCCTTCCCCGGCGGAGAAGAACTCGAGATGATCCGATCGGCGGACGGGGACATGGCGGCGCGGATCCGCCGGCAGCGCCAATCGGTGTCCGGGCGGGTACACGTCGTTACTGGGCGAGCGGAGGGGGACGGCTCGTTCCTCAAGATTGCCGTCACCGTGGAGAACTCCACGGCCTGGTCGGGGACCAGCACCCGGCGCGACGACATCATCGGCCACTCCCTGGTGGCCGTGCACACCATGCTGGCCGTCGACGGTGGGGTGTTCGTGTCACTTCTCGACCCGCCCGATGCCGCCCGTTCGGCAGTGGCCGGTTGTTCGAATGACGGTGCCTTTCCGGTCCTGATCGGGGCGGGTGACGTTGTCCTGTCCTCGCCGATCATCCTGTATGACCATCCCGAGGTGGCTCCCGAGAGTCCCGGCGACCTCTACGACTCGACCGAGATCGACGAGATTCTCGCCCTCCGGGTTCTGACCCTCACCGACGCCGAGAAAATCGAAGCCCGGGCGACCGATGCCCGGGCCGCCGCCATAATCGACCGATGTGACGACATGCCCCCGGAGGTGTGGGAGCGGTTGCACGGCGCGGTGCGGGCGTTGCACCCGGCGGAACCTCCGGGCGCCGGACTTGGTGAGGAGGAGCCCGAACTCTTCACCCCGGAGACCGTCCCGTGGTGGGATCCCGAAGTCGACGCTTCGGTGGATCCGTGGAACGACTCGGTACTGATCAACGGCGTCGAGGTGACCAAGGGGAGCGCGGTGCGCTTGTGCCCGTCTCATCGATCGGACGCCCAGGACCTGTTTCTGTCCGGCCTCGCCGCCACCGTGGCCGGTGTCTTCAAGGATGTCGACGGCAGCCAGCATGTGGCCGTCACCGTCGACGACGACCCGGCCACCGAGGAGCTGAACTGGCAGGGTCGGTATCTCTTCTTCCATCCGGACGAGGTGGATCCGCTTCCCGAACCGGACTCGGCGCCATGAGCCGACGGGTGCTGGTAGCCGGCATCGGGAACATCTTCATGAGCGACGACGGCTTCGGCGTCGAAGTTGCCAACCGATTGACCGAGCGGTCGTTCCCGCCGGCGGTGACGGTGGCCGACTTCGGGATCCGGGGAGTGCATCTGGCCTACGAGCTGCTGGATGGCTACGACGCCCTGATCCTCATCGACGCGGTGCCGATGGGGGAGGCCCCCGGCACCGTGGCGGTCATCGAACCCGATGACATCGGCCGGTTGGCGACGGGTGAGGACACCGAATCCATCGTGGACGCCCACAGCATGAGCCCGGATGTAGTGATGGCCACCTTGTCGAGGTTGGGCGGAACTGTCGAACGGATCCTGGTCGTCGGGTGCCAACCCGCCAACCTCGACGAGGGAATGGGATTGTCCGCACCGGTGGCCGACGCGGTCGACGGTGCGGTGGAACTGTGCCTCCAACTGGTGTCAGAAGTCATACAACCTGCTGAAAGGGGGACCTTAGGATGATCCGACGTTTCGTCGTGCCGTTGTTTCTCGCCGGAGCGGCCGTGTTGGTGGTGAAGTCGCTTCCCGACATCGCCCGTTACCTGAAGATCAGGGAGATGTGAATGCGGGTCGTGGCCTTCGTAGCCCTCGGACTGTTGGCCACCGGTATCGTCTTCGGCGTGGGAGTCGGAAGCCGGTCAGGGCCGGACATCGATCGGTATCGTCGGATCCGGAGGGTGTAGGCAGCGTGGCCCGTTATCGCATCATCCCCGACCAATCGCGTGTGTGGGTCGATGGCCGCTCGAGTGTCCATCCGATCCATTCCAGCACCGAGGGCCTGGAGGGTTACATCGAATTGGAAATGGACTCCGACGGGCACCTGGAGACGGGGTCGAACCCGGCCGCCACCCTGTCGCTCCCGGTGAGCCGACTGTCGTCGGGCAACCGGATGGAGGATCGAGAGATGCAGAAGCGAATCGATGCCAGACGGTTCCCTACCATCGAAGGAGTCCTCGATCGGATGGATCGGTCAGGTGAGGACGGCAGCTATCGAGTGAGTGGGGAGGTCACCTTCCGAGGCGTAGCCCGCCACCACGAAGATGAGATGACCGTGGAGGCGGTTGATGATCGAACCATCAAATTGGCCGGCACCTCCCGCTTCGATATCCGCGAATTCGGGATGGAGCCGCCCCGGATCCTCATGCTGAAAGTGGCGCCCGAAGTCGACGTGCGGGTCGAGATCATCGCCGAGAAGGAAGGGTAGAGACCGAATGTGCCTAGGGATACCCGGTCAGTTGGTCGAATTCCTCGATACCAGTGACCAACTGGCTCGGGTCGACGTTTCCGGCGTTACCCGGATCATCAACATCGGTTTGCTCGAGGATGAGGACCTCGAAGCCGGCGATTGGGTGTTGATCCATGTCGGGTTCGCCATGTCCAAGATCGATGAGGAAGAAGCCAACCTGGCGCTGGCCTCTCTGAAACTCATGGGCCAGGCCTACGGAGACGAACTCGATGCCTACTGGTCGACCCGGATCACCAGCGGCGAGATCAGCGGTAACCAGATCAGCAGCACCAGCATCGGCAGTGGATAGACGAGGAGGATGACATGGCAGCAATCATCGGAGCCGTGGTCGGGTACCTGTTCGGTACCCGTGACGGCCAGGAGGGGTGGAACGAGATCGTGGACGCCTGGAAGGTCATCACCACCTCCGAAGAGGTGAGGGACATGGTCAGCGGAGGCGTCTCGATGCTCCGGGATGTCCTCGGGCGCGGGGGCGAGACCTTCGCCGAGCGGATGGGCCGGTCCAACGCCGACGGGGCCTTGCACCAGGCCGCGTAGGGATCCGGCATGCGCTTTGTCGATGAGTACCGGGATCCGGCGGCGGCCAGGGCCCTGGTGTCGCGGATCACCGATCTCGCCGGCGACCGGGAGTTCAAGTTCATGGAGGTGTGCGGCGGACATACCCACACCATCTACCGCCATGGCATCGAGCACATCCTCCCGGCCTCGGTGGAACTCGTCCATGGCCCCGGGTGCCCGGTGTGCGTGATCCCCATGGGCCGGGTGGATGACGCCATTGCGGTGGCCAAAGAGCCCGGAATGATCTTCACCTCGTTCGGCGACATGATGCGGGTGCCCGGGGGCCGGGGAAATCTGCTGAAAGCCAAGGCGGAGGGTGCTGACGTTCGGTTCGTCTATTCGCCGTTGGACGCGTTGCGGATCGCCATCGACAATCCCGAGCGGGAGGTGGTCTTCTTCGCCGTGGGTTTCGAAACCACCGCGCCGTCCACCGCCGTCACCCTGCTGCAGGCCCGGGCCGCCGACGTCTCCAATTTCAGCGTGTTCTGCAACCACGTGACCATCGTCCCGCCGGTCAAGGCCATCCTCGAATCGCCGGACCTACGACTGGACGGGTTCCTCGGACCCGGCCACGTTTCCACGGTGATCGGTCAACGTCCGTACCGGTTCGTCCCCGACCAGTACGGCAAGCCGCTGGTGACCGCCGGTTTCGAGCCCCTCGACATCCTGCAGGCCATCGCCATGTTGCTGACCCAGATCCGGGAAGGGCGATGTGAAGTCGAAAACCAGTACTCCCGGGTGGTGTCGGAGGAAGGCAACCCGCGGGCCCTGGCCATCCTGTCCGAGGTGTTCGAGCTGCGGCCCCACTTCGAGTGGCGAGGCCTGGGTTTCATCTCCCAGAGCGCGCTCAAACTGCGGCCGGAGTTCGAGAAGTTCGACGCCGAGCTCCGCTACGACGTGCCGGGGGTCCGGGTGGCGGATCCCAAGGCGTGCCAGTGCGGTGAGGTCCTCAAGGGGGTCATCAAGCCGTGGGAATGCAAGGTGTTCGGTACTGCCTGCACGCCGGAGACCCCGATCGGGACCTGCATGGTCTCCTCGGAGGGAGCCTGCGCCGCCTACTACAACTTCGGACGGATGCACCGCGAGGCGGCGGTGACGCTCGGGCGCCGGAGTGTGGTCACGGCATGACCGCGCTGGCCGCCGCCGACAGCCAGGTCCGACGTCGGATCCGGGTGACGGGAGTGGTGCAGGGCGTGGGGTTCCGGCCGTTCGTCCAGCGTCTGGCCAACGAGCTCGGGCTCTCTGGTCAGGTAGGCAACGACACCGAGGGGGTCCTGGTCGAGGTGGAGGGCCGGCTGCCGTCCGTCCGATACTTCGAGGCGCGACTGGTCGAGGAGGCACCGCCGCTGGCTCGGATCGACGGGGTGGAATCTTCCGACGTCGGTGCCCTCGGTGAGCTCGAATTCCGAATCGTCGAAAGCCGGGCGGCGGGCCTGGTGAGGACCTTCGTGTCCCCGGATGTGGCGGTGTGTGACGATTGCCTGGGCGAGATGTTCGATTCCACCGACCGGCGCTACCGCTATCCGTTCATCAACTGCACCAACTGCGGTCCCCGGTTCACCATCACCGTTCGGCTTCCCTACGATCGGCCGAATACGACGATGAGCGGCTTTCCGCTGTGTGACGCGTGTGCGGCCGAGTACCACGACGCCGGCGACCGGCGTTTCCACGCCCAGCCGGTGGCCTGCGCCGCCTGCGGTCCCCGGCTCTGGTTCGAGGGTCGGTCGGGACCGAGCGGCCGGCCCGGGTATCGGATCGGCGGAACCGACGACGCCCTCACCGCTGCCCAACAGGCGCTGGGCCGAGGCGAGATCGTGGCGATCAAGGGACTCGGCGGGTACCACCTGGCCTGCGACGCCACCTCCAACTCGGCGGTGGAAGAACTCCGGCGCCGCAAGGCCCGGGGGGACAAGCCGTTGGCCGTGATGGTCGACCACCTGGCCGACGCCCAATCCGTGGCCGCCATCGACCCGGCGGAGGCTGCGCTCCTGGCCAGCCGACAGCGTCCGATCGTGCTGGTTCGCCGGCGTCCGGAAGCCCCGGTGAGCGGGTTGATCGCGCCGGGCAATCCCTACATCGGGGTGATGTTGCCGTATACGCCGGTGCATCATCTGCTGTTCGAGCCGGTCCCGGGTTCGGACCTGCCTGCCCCCCGGGTGCTGGTGATGACCAGCGGCAACCTGAGCGACGAACCCATCTGCTACGACGACGACGACGCTCGCCGGCGTCTCGGCCGGTTGGCCGACGGGTGGCTGATCCACAACCGGCCCATCCACGTGCCCTGTGATGATTCCGTGGTCCGGGTCGAGGCCGGCGAGGAGTTGCCGATCCGCCGTTCCCGGGGCTACGCCCCGCTGCCTTTGCGCCTTCCCTTCGAGTCGGTCCCCGTCCTGGCGGCCGGAGGAGAGCTCAAGAACACCTTCTGCCTGGCCACCGGACGGGACGCCTGGATGAGCCAGCACATCGGTGACATGGGAAGCGTGGAGACCCTGGCTGCCTTCGATCGGTCGACCCGGCAGTTCGGCGAGATCTACCAGGTGGCGGCGCGCCGGGTCGCGGCTGACGCCCATCCTGGGTACCAGACCCGCCGATGGGCCGAGGGCGACCCCGGGAGGCCGGCAGAGTTGGTCCAACATCATCACGCCCACATCGCCTCGACGATGGCGGAACACGGCGTTCCCGCCGGAGACCGGGTCATCGGGGTTGCCTTCGACGGGACCGGCTACGGCACCGACGGGGCGATCTGGGGCGGTGAGGTGCTGGTCGCCGGGTATGGCGACTTCGACCGGGTCGGGCATCTGGCCTATGTGCCCCTGCCCGGTGGCGACGCCGCCATCCGCAAGCCCTACCGGGCCGCACTGGCCCACCTGTGGTCGGCCGGCATCGAATGGGCGCCGGATCTCCCGCCGGTGCTCGCCGCCTCCGACGACGAACGGGCCGTGCTCCAGCGGCAGCTCGAGCGAAACTTCCACTGCGTGCCTACCTCCAGCATGGGCCGCCTCTTCGACGCGGTGAGCTCGCTGCTGGGACTGCGACAGTCGGTGTCCTTCGAGGCCCAGGCCGCCATCGAGCTGGAGGCGACCGCCGACGCCCATCTCGGATCGGCCCGTGACTACCGGTTCGACATCGAGGGCAGCCAGATGGACCCGGTCCCGGTTCTGCGGGCGATGGTGGCCGACCTCCGGGGCGGACAGGAGGTCGGCGCCATGGCCGCGGGCTTCCACCTGGCGCTGGCCCGGCTCATCGCCGACATGGCGGAACGGAGTCGGCGTCGGACACGGATCGATCAGGTCGCCCTGAGTGGCGGGGTCTTCCAGAACGTCCTACTGGTCCGGCTGGCCCGGGAGGAGCTCGAGTCACGTGACTTCCGGGTGATCACCCACCAGGTCGTGCCCCCCAATGATGGGGGTCTGGCCT
The DNA here is from genome assembly GCA_035948855.1 of Acidimicrobiales bacterium. Taxonomy (GTDB): domain Bacteria; phylum Actinomycetota; class Acidimicrobiia; order Acidimicrobiales; family RAAP-2; genus DASZIT01. The sequence goes on from DASZIT010000074.1 coordinate 10,246, forward strand.
TGGGCCAGGCGGCGGTGGCCGGCTACCGCGGATCCGGCCGGGCCGAGGCAGGATGGCAGTCATGAGCGTGCAGATCGACGATCAGGACCTGCTGCGGGCCGAGGACCTGGCGACCGCCTCGCTGACGCTGGCCCGGCGGTTCGCCGCCGGCGCCACCATGTGGTGTGTGGCCCCGGAGTGGCCGTCCCACGGCCGCCACGTCGCCGTCGAGTTCGTCCACCCGGTGATCGTCGGCAAGCGGGCGTTACCGGCGGTGCATCTGGAGGGGGACGATCTGGTCGGGGCGGTGCGGTCACTGGCCCGTCCTGGTGACGTGCTGCTGGTGGTGGGTGGCGCCGACCATCTCCACACTTCCGACTTGTTGCGGCGGGCCGAGGCGTGGGGGCTGACCCGTTTCTGGTTGGGCACCGGTCGCCGACCACCGCCGGGGCTCGCCGAGCATGTGGTGTGGGTGGAGGGCACCGATCCGGCCCTGGCCGCCAGGTCCGGTGAAGTGGTGCTCCTGTATCACCTCCTCTGGGAGTTGACCCATGTCGTCTTCGAACACCCCGGCCTCCTCCGAGACGAGGCCGCCTGCGAAGGCGAGGTGTGCATCACCTGTTCCGACCAGGGCCAGGTGGGGGAGGTCAGGGCAGTCCGCCCGGATGGGAGGGCCGACGTGGTGGTGTTCGGCTATCTCGAGGGGATAGACGTCAGCCTGGTCGATCCGGTGGTGCCCGGCGACCTGGTGCTGGTTCATGCCGGGGTGGCGCTGACCACGCTCGACCCGGACGCCGCCTCCGATCACCGGGTGACATCATGACCGCCGAACCCACCGGGTTCCTCTACCCGTTCATCGAGTCGGAAGAGCGCGACGCGTCCGGGCTGGTTGCCGACCTGGCGTCGTCGGCGCGAGCGAAGATGGCCGCCAGCCGGAGGCTGAGGGCCACCACGCTCGATGCCAACGCCGAGGCGGCACAGCGGGCCGGCGAGGCGATGGCCGAACGCTTCCGGTTCGGCGGCCGCCTGTTCACCTTCGGCAACGGGGGGAGTGCGACGGACGCGGAGGGAACCGTGGATCTGTTCCGGAAGCCCCCTCATGGCCGTGCCCTGGCCGCCATGTCGCTGGTCGACGACCGGGCCGTACTCACCGCCCTGGCCAACGACGTGGGCTTCGAACTGGTGTTTTCCCGCCAGATCATCGCCCATGCCCGTCCGGGCGACATCGCCATGGGTTTCTCCACCAGCGGTGATTCGGCCAACCTGCTCAAAGCCTTCGAGGAGGCGTCGAAGCGCCAGCTGCTCACCGTCGGGCTGTGCGGGTACGAGGGCGGGGAGATGGCCAGCGGCGACCTGGTCGAGCACTGCCTGGTGGTCCGGTCCGACAGCGTCCACCGGATCCAGGAGGCCCAGGACGCCTTGGCGCTGCAGTTGTGGACGACGGTTCAGCAGTGTTTGACCGAAGGGAGCCACCCGTGACGGATCTGGCCAGCCCGGCGGGCACCACCGGCCGCGAGGCGGCAGTATTCGCCCGGATCGAAGCGTTTCGCCGGCGGCGACCGCGACTACTCGACGAGGTCGTCACCCTGGCCCACGGGGCCGGCGGCAAAGCATCGGCGGCGCTCCTCGACGCCGTCTTCCTGCCGGCGTTCTCCAATGACCTGCTCGCCGCCCAGACCGACGCCGCCGTCCTGGCCCTGCCTTCCGGTGAGCAGCTCGCCTTCAGCACCGACTCGTTTGTCGTCAAGCCGCTCCACTTTCCGGGTGGCTCGGTCGGCCACCTGGCCGTCCACGGGACGGTGAACGACCTGGCCATGATGGGCGCCCGACCGTTGGCCCTCTCTGCCGCCTTCGTACTGGAGGAGGGCTTCCCCATCGATGACCTGCGGGGCATCGTGGCCGACATGGCCGAGGCCGCGGCCACCGCGGGGATCTCGATCGTCACCGGTGACACCAAGGTGGTGGACCGGGGGGCGGCGGACGGGATGTACATCTCGACGTCGGGGGTCGGTGTGATTCCGGTCGACCGGAATCTGTCATCCGACCGGGTGGCCGACGGCGACGTGGTGATCTGCTCGGGCACCATCGGGGACCACGGCACCGCGGTGATGCTGGCCCGGGGCGATCTCGCCCTGGAGGCCGACATCATCTCCGACACCGCCCCGCTGAACGAGCTCATGGAGCGTCTGATGGCCGCGGCGCCGGGCACCCGATGGCTGCGGGACGCCACCCGGGGCGGGGTCGGCACCATCTGCAACGAATTGGCCCGAGACTCCAACCTGACCGTGGTGCTGGAGGAATCCGCACTCCCCGTCCGGCCCGCGGTGGGAGCCGCCTGCGAGCTCCTTGGCATCGACCCTCTCTACGTGGCCAACGAGGGAAAGCTGGTGGCGGTGGTGGCCCGCGATGAAGCCGACGCCGCGCTGGCCGCCCTGCGGCAGCACCCTCTCGGCGCGGATGCCGTCGCGATCGGTGAGATCCGGAGCGAGCCTCCCGGCATCGTGGTCCTCATGACGTTGCTGGGCGGAACGCGGATCGTGGACATGCTGGTCGGAGACCCCCTCCCGAGGATCTGCTGATCAGCCCCGCTGACCGGATCGAGGGCGCTGGGTCATGGCGCCGGCGGAGGCCCGGATGATTCGCGGGGGAGGAAGCGGGCCGGCGCGGGCTGCTCGTCGAATCCCGCCCCGCTGCCGGTCAGTACGCCCAGCACCCGGGTGGTCATGAGGGACGCGGCCGAGTAGAGGTCGAGACTCACCGCACTGATGGTGGGGCGAAAGGCGGCGGCCCACTCGGAGTCTCCGAAGGTCACGAAGGAACAGTCGCCGGGCAGATCGACGTCGGCGGCCCGCAGCGCCCGAAGCACCGTCGGGGCCAGGCCATGGGTGGCGCACACCAACGCGGTGACCGGATCGGGGCGTTCGATCACGCTCGTCAGTACCCGGGAGGACCTGGTGATGTCGGGCGACGAGCCCAGGATGACCCGTTCGGCCGACAGCCCGAGTTGCCGGCATCGAGATGACAGCGCGGCCCAGCGTCGACGCCCGGCCTCGCCGTGGGCCCGGGTGCGGCTGACGTAGCCGATGCGCCGGTGCTCGAGTTCGGCGAGGGCATCACACATCGCCCAGATTCCGGGCTCTTCGAGATCGGGAACCAAGGCCGGGGCCGAACCAATTTCACCGCTGGCGTCAACCACCAGCAGTCCGTCCCGGCGAAGTTGTTCGATCCGTACGGGATCTCGGGGAGAACCGGCCAGTACCAATGCGGCCACCTGCTGGGCGTGGAGGACGTCGACCGCCCGGCGCTCCACCTTGGCCGAACGTTGGGCGTCGACCACCAGGACTGCGTAGCCATGGGCCTGGGCCACCCGCTGCACGCCTCGGAGGAAGGGCACAAAAACCGGGTTGGCGAGGTCGGGCACCAGCACGCCGATGACCATGGTGGCGTTGTTGCGCAGGCTTCGGGCGGAGGCAGTGGGGACGTAGTGCAGGCGATCGGCTACCTGCAGGACCCGAAGCCGGGTGGATTCCGCCACCAGGGACCGGCGGTTCATCACTCGGGAGACGGTGGCCGTGCTCACCCCGGACTCTTCGGCCACTTGACGGATGTCGACCTTGCCGGGCGAGGGTCGGGGGGAACCCGCCGGCTGCCTCGACGGGTTGGGCGGCATGGGTCTAGCCTACCCGCCACGACTGTAAACGTTTACAGGAGAGGGGAGGACGATGGGACGACGCCACACCCGTGCCGGGGAACGGACCCGGAATCCGAGAGTCCGGTGGTGGATGGCGGGTTGCCTGGGCGGGGTACTGGCCCTCACCGGTTGCGGCTCCGGCCACACCGGTTCGGCGGGGACGTCGTCGACCGCCCCGCCCTCGGTCCCGGTGACGATAGGGGCGTCGGGCTGCCAGACCCCCGGGCAGGCGCCTTCAGCCCCGTCGGCCACCCTGACGATCTCGGTTGACGGTCATCCGCGGACAGTGATCGTCCACGCCCCGGCCGGCTACACCGGATCGACCAAGGTCCCCCTGGTGCTGAACATGCACGGTAGCGGCAGCACCGCGCTCGAACAGGAAGGATTCACCGGGATGGACGGCACCGCCGATGCCGACGGCTTCATTGTCGCCTACCCGCAGGCCTTGTTACCCGAGGGCAGCGGATTCGACTGGAACGTTCCCGGTGTCCCACTGGTCGGCGGAAAGGCCGTCCCCGCCGGGGCGGCCGACGATGTCGCGTTCCTCACCCAACTAGTGAGCCAACTCCAGTCGCGGTATTGCATCGACTCCACCCGGGTCTACGCCACCGGCTTCTCCGGCGGGGCCCGGATGGCCAGCCAACTGGCGTGCGACTCCTCGACGACCTTCGCCGCGGTTGCACCGGTCAGCGGGCTACGGATTCCGACGCCGTGTCGACCTGCCCGGCCGGTTCCGATCGTGGCCTTCCACGGCGAGGCCGATCCGGTCGACCCGTATGGCGGTCATGGACAGGCCTACTGGACCTATTCGGTGCTCCAGGCCGCGCAAGGCTGGGGACGCCAGAACGGCTGTTCACCGACCGCCGCCACTTCGCCCACCGGCCTCCAAGTCACCCTCACCAGCTATAGCGGGTGTTCGGCGGGAGCTACCGTGGAGTTGTACAGCATCGCGGGCGAGGGCCACGAGTGGGCAGGTGGCCCTCGGCTTCCGAAGGCCATCACCGATGAACTCGGACCCCAATCCGATGCCATTGACGCCGACGCCACCATCTGGGCGTTCTTTGCCGCCCACCCGATGCCATGAGCGGGGAGGGTGGGATAGATAAGGGTGGGATAGATAATTGAGTCGAGGAGATGAACGCGTTGCCGCTACTGCCCGAGAGCTCCATCCGAACGGTTCGAACCGAGGTCGGCCCCCCGGGGAACCCGGCCAGACCGGAGTGGTTGCGGCCGGCGTTCGACCAATGGTCGAAGTTCTACGACAACCCGGCGGTGCAAGCCGCGGCGTATCGCCCGGTCCATTCGCAGGTCCTGCGGGAACTGCACGGGGATGGGGCCCGGCGCATCCTCGATGTCGGATGTGGCACCGGAATCCTGGCCAACCGGATTCAGCGGGAGATGGGGTCAGGGGTCGAGATATTCGGGTGCGACTGGTCGGCCGGCATGCTCGAACGTGCCGTCGCCCGCAATCCCCGGGTGGGATGGCTGCAGGCCGACGCCGCGGATCTGCCGTTTGGGGACGGGGGGTTCGACGCGGTGGTCACCACCGAGGCATTTCACTGGTTTCCGGATCAGGAGAGCGCGCTTCGTGAATTCAACCGGGTGTTGCGTCCGGATGGCACCGTCCACATCGCCTTGATCAATCCCAGTACCCGGCTCGGTGCCCGTGTCCTGGAAGCGGGATCTCGGGCGATGGGCGGGGTCGCCGACTGGCCCACCCGGGCAGACATGCGCGGCCGGGTGGAGAAGGCCGGCTTCCGGGTTCGACAGCAGCACCGGACCCCTCGGGCATTCCGGATGGTGGTACCGACGGTACTGACCTCCGCGGTCCGGGTGGCCTCGCGCCCTCCGGTTGACCTAGTCGACACGCGTTAGAGGTGGGGTGAGCGAGCGGTTCCGCGGTCGGGAGCACGCCGCAGGTGGGTGTGGCGCAGCCAGTCGCACCACTCTTCCATGCCGTCGCCGGTGCGGGCGCTGACTTCGATGAGATGAGCCATGGGATTGACCGATCGGACGTTGGCCAGAAACAGGCCGAGATCGAAGTCGAGGTGGGGGAGGAGGTCGATCTTGTTGATCACGACCACGTCGCAGGCCCGGAACATCACCGGGTACTTGAGCGGCTTCTCTTCTCCTTCGGTGATGGCATAGACCATGGCGCAGGAATGCTGGCCGACGTCGAACTCGGCCGGGCAGACCAGGTTGCCGACGTTCTCGATGATCAACACGTCGAGCTGGTCGAGGGGAAGCCGGCCCAGACCGGAGCGGACCATGGTGGCGTCCAGATGGCATTCGCCGCCAAAGCCAGCACTGGTGTTGACCAGGGACACCGGCGCTCCCAGGCCCTCGAGCTCATGGGCGTCGAGGTCAGTGGCGATGTCGCCTTCGAGGATCCCGAGCCTGAGCTGCGGGCTGAGCGTGGCGATGGTCCGTTTGAGGAGGGTCGTCTTCCCCGCCCCGGGTGATGACATGAGGTTCACGGTGGTGACGCCGGCATCGGCGAAGTCGGATCGATTCTGATCGGCGGTTCGGTCGTTCTCGGCCAGAATCGTCTCGAGCACCATGACCCGTTCGACGCCGGTTTCGGGGTAGCCGGAGTGATCACCGACGTCTCGGTGATCATGTTCTTGCACGCTGCCGTCGGCATGGTGGTGGAAACGTCCCATCAGCAGACCTCCCGGGTGCGGTCGATGGAGGCGATGAGGAACTCCTCCCCACTGACCAGGGCCACCTCGCTGCTCCCGCAGGAGCCGCACAGCAGGATGGGAAGGTCCAAGGTGGTCTTCTCCCCACAGGCCTGGCAGTCGATGACCGCGGGAACGTGGTCGATGGTCAGCTGGCAACCCTCGAGCTCGGTCCCATCGGTGAGCAGTTCCCAGGAGAACAGCAGCGAGTCGGGAACCACCTGTCGGAAATGGCCGATCCGCACCTCGACACCCGTGACGGCTTGGCCCTCGGCGTGCTGGCTGACGGTGTCGGCGATGGCTTGACATAAGGCCAGCTCGTGCATGCCCCTCCCAACCTCGGCCCAAGACCCGCAGGCCTTCGTCCCCTAGCTCATCGTAGTGGCGCGGCAGGCTTGGCGACGGGTCCGGGAGGAGGCGCCGGGTCGGCCGGCAACCCCTAGGCCAGGAACGAGAACAGGGAGGAACCCGGCGATACCCGCTCGACGTCCAGGGGGCTGGCTTCCATGCGCTCGAGCAGCCCGGCCAGGTCGTCGGCCCGCTCGAGCTCGATGCCGACCAGAGCCGGGCCGGTCTCGCGGTTGTTCTTCTTCACGTACTCGAATACCACGATGTCTTCACCGGCGCAGAGCACGTCGTCGAGGAAGCGGCGGAGCGATCCGGGCGCCTGGGTGAAGGTGACCAGGAAATAGTGGCGCAGCCCCTCGTAGAGGAGCGAGCGCTCGACGATGTCGGCGTAGCGACTCACGTCGTTGTTGCCGCCGGAGACGATGCACATGACCGCACCCGACCCTTGCGGGGTGACCAGGCGGAGGGCGGCACTGGCCAGGGCCCCGGCCGGCTCGGCGATGATCCCTTCGGTCTGGTAGAGGTCGAGCATCTCCGAGCAGACCGCCCCCTCGGGGACGGCCACCACGTCGTCGACGAGGTCTCGCACGATCGGCAATGTCAGGGTGCCGACCCGGCCGACGGCAGCCCCATCGACGAACGTGTCCATCACCGGGAGGTCGACGGGTTTCCCCTCCGCCAGGGCAAGTCGCATGCTGGCCGCCCCGGCGGGCTCGGCGCCGAGGATCCGGGTGGCCGGCCGGTGCTCGCGGAGCCACAGGGCGACCCCGCTGATCAGCCCCCCGCCGCCCACCGGGACGACCACGGTGTCGATGTCCGCCGGGTACTGGTCAGCCATCTCGATGGCGACGGTTCCCTGCCCGGCGATGGTACGAGGATCATCGAAGGGATGGACGTAAACGGCTCCGGTGCGGCGGCCGTCGGCTTCGGCCGCCTCGCCGGCTTCGTCGTAGGAGCTGCCCACGAAGACCAGCTCGATCCACGGGCCGCCGATGGCCTCGATGCGTTGACGCTTCTGCCGGGAGGTGTTGGTCGGCAAGAAGACCCGGCCGTGGAGTTGCAGTTGCCGGCAGCTGAAGGCCACCCCCTGGCCGTGGTTGCCGGCGCTGGCGCACACCACTCCCCGTCGGTGTTGATCGGGGCCGAGTGACGAGATGAGGTTGTAGGCACCCCGAACCTTGTAGGAACGACAGAGCTGGATGTCCTCGCGCTTGAGCAGGACCGGCTGCCCGATCGAGTCGGTCAGGCGGTCACTCAACTCCAGCGGCGTGCGACGCACGACGGGTTGCAGCCGTTCGGCGGCCCGCTCGACCGCCGCGGCACTCAGATCTTCCGGCACCTCTCGATGATACGGCGACCGCCGATTCCACCCCCCGCGGGTCTGTGGTGTCCCCTCAGCTCCGGGATCGCCTCACCCGTCCATAGCCAGAATTTCCGGGTACCGGAAACAGCCGGTGAGATGGTCGGCCACCAGTCCGGCTGACTGCAGGTAGGAGTAGCAGATGGTGGGACCCACGAAGCGGAACCCGCGCTGCCGGAGGTCCCGACTGAGGGCCTCTGACAACGGGGTCGAGGCCGGGAGCTGCCCCAGCGTCTTCCAGTGATTTACCACCCGGGTTCCTCCCACGAACCCCCAGACATAGGCATCGAAGCTGCCCGCCTCTTCCGCCACCCGGAGGAGGGCGGCGGCGTTCCCGACGGACGACTCGACCTTCTGGCGATTGCGGATGATCCTGGTGTCCTCCAGAAGTGCCTCCACCTTGCGCTCGGAGTACCGGGCCACCTTGACCGGGTCGAACCCGGAGAACGCCCGGCGATATCCCTCCCGCCGCTTCAACACGGTGAGCCAACTGAGCCCGGCTTGCGCCCCCTCCAGAATCAGCAGCTCGAAATGCCGATGGTCGTCGTGGATCGGTACCCCCCATTCGATGTCGTGGTAGGGACCCATCCACGGCCCCGTACCCCAGGGGCAGCGGGTCCGACCGTCGTCTTCCCAGTCGGCGGGGGGTGGTTTGGCCACCCCAGGAATGTACTTCGCCGGGCCGGGCCGATCTGACTGGCCGAAAGGGCACCGGCCGGTGTTAGCTGGTCGACATGCCACTCAGCGGAACATACGTACCCAGCCCGGCACAATGGGTCCGGGATCAGGTGGAGCTCTTCGAGAGTTCCGGCGGGACCGAGGGGACCACCTTGCGGGGCATGCCAGTGATCCTGCTCACCACCAAGGGAGCCAAATCGGGGAACATCCGCAAGTCCCCCCTGATGCGGGTGGAACACGATGGCACCTATGCGGTGGTGGCGTCCAAGGGCGGCGCCCCCGAAAACCCGGTCTGGTACTACAACCTGGTCGGCAACCCGGAGGTCGAGTTGCAGGATGGACCCTCCAAATGGGACATGGTGGCCCGCGAGGTCACCGGCGACGAGAAGAAGGTGTGGTGGGATCGGGCGGTCGCCGCCTATCCCGACTACGCGGAATACCAAAAGAAGACCGATCGCCAAATCCCGGTGTTCGTGGTCGAACGACGCGACGCCTGATCCCTGGGTCCGCATCCATGCTCGTCTAGTCAGGAGACTGCCATGCCCATCAATGTGACGCCCATCCTCGGCGTGGATGCCGAGATCAACGACATCCGGCGCCGGACCGCCGACTTGATCAACACCGAGATACTCCCGAACGAAGGGAAGTTGTGGGGCTCGTCCGAGGGCAGAACCGTGACCGACGACGAGCGCGACCAGCTGCGGCATCAGGCGGCCGGCCTGCGCGAGGAGGTCAAGGAGAAGGTGAAGAAGGCCGGGCTGTGGGCGCCGCACCTCCCGGCCGAGTACGGCGGCATGGGGCTCGACTTCTTGCATCTCGCCTATATGTACGAGGTACTGGCCTACGCCACCGGGGCCGCCACCCTGTTCGGGGTGGCCGCGCCCAACTCGGGCAATGCCACCATCCTGGTCAAGTACGGGACCGAGGAACAGAAACGCAAGTGGCTACTGCCGTTGATCGACGGAACCCTCGAATCGGGATTTTCGATGACCGAGCCCGACGCCGCCGGATCCGACCCGCGTTCGCTGGCCACCGAGGCAGTGCGGGAAGGCGATGAGTGGGTCATCAACGGGCACAAGTGGTTCACCTCCAACGGGTGGGCCGCCGACTTCTTCATCGTGATGTGCCGGGCCAATGACCCGTCCGGGGAGCTCGGCAAGCCCGGTCAGATGACCCAGATCATCGTGCCGAGCAAGACGGCCGGGGTCAACATCATCCGGGGTATCGGCATCTTCGGCCACTCGAGCTCGGACCACTGCGAGATCGTCTACGACAACGTGCGGGTGCCAGTGGACAACACCCTTGGCCTGGTCGGGCAGGGGCACAAGGCGGCCCAGGACCGGCTGGGTGCCGGCCGGGTCTACCACTGCATGAATTCCATCGGGCAGATGTGGCGGGCCTTCGATCTTATGGTCGAGCGGTCCCTGGTCCGGGAGGTCCACGGTGGATTGCTGAAGGACAAGCAATTCATCCAGGGTTTCATCGCCGACAGCTACATGGATATCCAGGCGGCCCGCCTGATGACCATCAACACCGCCGAGAAGGTCGCCGACGGCGATCCGCAGGTGCGCACGGCGATCTCCGCCATCAAGGTGTTCGTCCCGGCCGCCTATCACCGGGTGGTGGACCGGGCCATCCAGGTGTGGGGCGGCGCCGGGGTGAGCAACGACCTGCCCCTGGGTCGCATGTACCTGGGCGCCCGGGTGCTGCGACTGGCCGACGGGCCCGACGAGGTCCACCGGATCCTGATGGCCAAGAACATCCTCCACGAATACGAGTCCGGGAACACCTGGGATTTCGGCCGCTGATCAGGTCGCTGGCCCGCCACCTGGCGCGGTGCCAGATCCGGATCCCGGCGGTAGGGTGACTTTCGATGACCGGGATGGACGACTCCTTCGATCTGGATATGGCGGCCGCCTCGCTGCGAGCCGACAACTCCGATGTGCACATCCTCTTGAAGGTGTTGGTCGACCAGCTCAAAGACACCCTGGGTGATCGGCTGCGCATCGAGCGGGCCGGGGGGCGATTCCGGAAGTCGGAGGCCATCAAATCGGTCCAGATCAGCATGGGTAGCGACCACTTCGAAGCGGTGGTCGACGGGACCGGACTGAACTGCACCATCGGCCATGCCTCCGGAGGGATCCGTATCCGGAGTGACCGGGTGGACCTGCAGACCTGGATGGCCAAGCTGCTCGGGGCGCTCCAGACCGAGGCCGCCCACAGTCAAACCGCCCGGCTTGCTCTCGAGAACATTGTCATAGGAGGCAACCAGTGACCGACACCCCCGAGGTCCTTCCCGAGGGCCGGCCCGAGGGTCTTCCCGAAGCCACCAGCCACCGGCTGGCGGAGTTGGAGCACGGCCTGTTCACCTCGGACCTGTCGGTCAACGAATTCCTGTTGATCAAGGAGGTGGGCTTCCACCCGCTCGGGTTCGTGATGGGATCGTCGATCTATCACACCGGAATTCAGACCCGGAAGTGGGGGCAGAGCCAGGAGCTGAGCAAGCTCACCGAGGCGATGTACAACGCCCGGGAACTGGCAATGACCCGGATGGAAGAAGAGGCGGCGGAGTTGGGTGCCGACGGGGTGGTGGGGGTCCGGCTGGACGTCAACTATTACGAGTGGGGCAAGGATGCCGCCGAGTTCATCGCGGTGGGCACCGCGGTGAAGGCTGAGAGCGGCGTCTCCCATCGCAACAAGTTGGGCAAGCCGTTCACCTCCGACCTGTCGGGACAGGATTTCTGGACCTTGATGCAGACCGGCTACATCCCCCAGGGTCTGGTGATGGGAACCTGTGTGTACCACATCGCCCACCGGGGCCTCGGGCAGACGCTGGGGTCGGCCGGACAGAACATCGAGCTCCCCAACTTCACCCAGGCCCTGTACGAAGCCCGGGAACTGGCCATGACCCGCATGCAGGATGAGGCCGATGAACTCGGCGCGTCGGGCATCGTGGGTGTGCGCCTGGAGGAGAAGTCCCATCAGTGGGGGAGCCACACCATCGAGTTCCTGTCGCTGGGCACCGCGGTGGTCAAGACGTCGGGCGAAGTCACCCTGCCCACCCCCACCACCATCATCTCGCTCGACAACTGATGGCGGACCCGGCTGCTGATCTTCCCGAGGCCGCCAACCGACGGTTCGCCAGCGGGGCCTTCACCTCCGGGCTCACCGTGCCCGACTTCGCCGCCTGCCTGCAGATGGGCCTGGAGCCGGTGGGGTACGTGCAGGGTTTCTGCGTGATGCAGTGGGGGTGGTACGGCATCAACTCTCCGTACCGTCGCGGGCTGTCCCCGTACGGCGGGGGTCAGGGTGGGTACATGGAGAGCTGGCAGTGCCCTCATGGGTTCGTCTCCGCCGAGCACCGGAGCTGGGGTCAGAACTACCAGCAGTCGTGGGTCGAGGATGCCTGGGGCGAGGGCTTCGGGAACGCCTACTCCCGCATGCTCGAAGAGGCCGTCGCGCTCGGGGCCCATGGGGTGGTCGGGGTGGTGGACACCTCCGACCGCCTTGGGGACCTGGGCGTCCTGGAGTTCCACGTCCGAGGCACCGCGGTGAAGGTCGATGGGGCTGCCGGCCCGCCCGGTGGGCAGCCGTGGACCACCTACCTGGCCGGCCAGCGGCTAGCCAAGCTGATCGAGGCCGGGTACGTGCCGGTCTCGGTGGCGGCGGCGGTGTCATCGGTCCGGGTCTGGGCCTATTGCATGACCGAGTATCTGCTGGAGGGGACCAACTCCAGCTGGGGGGTGGCCCAGGCCGGAGCGGAGATCACCCAGGTCGCCTCCGCGCAGATGGCGGCCCGCCAGATCGCCCGCGAACGGGTGCGATCGCAGATGGCGGGGGACTCCCTCCATGGAGCCGAGATGGTTGTCTCCGACCGCGAGTTGGGCCAGGGGGACCAGGAGATCCAGTGCCTGCTCCGGGGCAATCGGGTCAAGCGGTTCAAGGACTTCGACCCGATGCCGGTTCCCCACCCGACGGTGAGACTGTCGTGACCCCCGAGCCGCCACTCGGGGGCGCACCCCGGGAGCCACTCGACATCAAGGCGGAGACGCGCCGCGCGGTGGACGCCCTGCACAACCAGGCCCACAAGAAGGATTCGATGACCTCGGACCTTTCCATTGACGAAGAGCTGAACCTGCATTCCATCGGCTGGGAGCCGGTCGAGTTGGTGTGCGGGGTGTCCCTGTTCTCGGTGCCCATGGGGGTGTGGAACTGGGGCCAGGGCGAGATCAGCTGGGCCTCGGCGGCCTATGCCCATGCGTTCGAGGGGGCCATTGCCCGCATCCACCGGGAATGTGCGAAGGCCGGCGGCCATGGCGTCGTCGGTGTAGAGGTCGAACGCTCGATCCATCGCCACCACATCGACGTGACCCTGCTGGGGACGGCGGTCCGACCGGTGGGAGCCAAGCGGGTGGATGCCGCCCAGGTGTTCGTGTCGGACCTCTCGGCCCGTGACTTCACCCTGTTGCAGGTATCGGGATGGCAGCCGCTGGGGCTGGCGGTGGGCGCCAGTTTCGTCTACGCACCGCGCCGGTCCATCGGGGTGGCCATGCAGCAGAAGTCTCAGAACGTGGAGCTGACCAACTTTACCGAGGCGATGTATTCAGCCCGGGAGTCGGCCATGGAGCGAATGCAGTCGTCCGCCCTTTCCATGGCCGGTACCGGCGTGGTGGAGGTAAAGGTCACCGAGGGCCCGATGGATTTCGCCCGTCATGCGGTGGGCTTCGCTGCCTGGGGCACCGTGGTCCGGCTGGCCGGGGACAGCCATCGGACCTTGCAGCCGTCGATGGTGGTGCCCCTCGATGATCCGCGGGCCGCATTCGAGGCAACCGCGCTGCGAGGGAAGTAGCGGCACCCCTCCGGGGAATGCCTCAGTGATCCGCGGTGGTTGGGTGAGTGTGTTCGGTCCACTCCGCACCGTCCCAGTACCGGAGGAATGAAGTGTCGTCGTAGTCGGCGTACCAGCCGGGTGGATAGGAGTCAGGCGCTTCGGGCTCGGCCGGGCCGGTCACTTCGGGCTCGGCCACTTCAAGGTCGGCAACCTCCGGCTCGGCTGGTGCGGCGTCGGTGGCTTCGAGGCTGGCGGGGGATGGATCGGGCCGATGGGGCTCGGCCGGCGAAGCGTCGGGCGGCACCAGGGATGACGATGCGGGCGGCTCATCCTGCTCATCGACCAGCACGGGAGGTGCCACGGCCTCCACCCCCTGGCGATCCCGCTCGGCCAACTGGGCCATGGCGGCCCCGAGCGTCGGGAGGCCGGAGAACTTGACGGCGTCGGGGGTCTGAACGGCCGGCCCCGATGCTCCGACGGCGTCCAACGGAGGTACCGTCATCGGCCGGGCGGGGGGAACTGGAGGAGTGAAGGGGGTCAGGCCTTCCATCACCGGGCCGGACCGGACCGGTCCCGTCCCCGCCAGACCCGGTCCGCCGGCTCGCTTGGGTGGACGCCTCAGCCCGGTGGGGAACACCGCCCACGCCATGATGAGTAACAGACAGCCTCCGAAGGCCACGAACACCCCGTACCCGATCGAAACCGGCGGATGGGAGAAGCCCGGGCCGACATAGGTGTGGACTTGGGTGACACCCAGGATCACCGGGACCAGGGACAGGAACCCGATGATTGCCGATGCCAGCGCGATCCGGGGGAAGGGAAAGACAAGGGCCTGGAGGGCACAGACGGCGGCCAGCCCGATCAGGATGTCGACGACGCTGTTGCGCCATCCGTGGGACATGATCTTGAACAGGTCACCGTGAATGGACGACGACGGACCACCGTTGAGCGAGACCTGGATCGTCGCCCACGGGAGCCACGGCGACACCCCCAGGACGACCGAGCTGAGCAGGATCCCGAACCTGGCCAGTGAGAACTGCCGGCGACCGCGCCGAACCGGCGGCGTGGCCGGCGGGACCACCACCGTCGGGATGGTCGGGGGAGCCGTGTCGCTCCGTTGGAGTTGCGCCACCGCCTCCCGCCAGCCCGATTCGTTCTTCTGGAACTGGAAGGTGGGTTCGGGTACCGCGTCGAGGCTGTCCATGATCGCCCAGCAGTCGGGCATGTCGACGACGCACCACCGCTGCCCGGTCACCAGGATCGGAAATCCATGCAATGTCGCCATTCGGTCGCTCCCCTGGCACCCTCAACCCCCGTTGTCGGTGCACGGCTCCACCGGCATCGTACCGTCTGGGGTGACCGGGACCCGAGCAGGGGTCCGCCCAGCTACCCGTTGGGAAGCCGGCGGGTCAGACGGTAACTCCCGCCTGCATCCGGTCGGTCGCCCCGATGTACTCCTCGACCATGCTGAAGACGACGTCCTTGGCCTTCCGCACGACGGTGGCGCGTCCGATGACCTGGCCGCAGGGATTGAAGGCCACGTCCCGGGCCTGCTCGGGATACCGGTGGCCGCGGGACACGGCTTCGATGGCCACCATCATCTGCAGGGGCATCGGCAGCGGGCCGGGGGAATCCTCCGCCTCCCAGGCTTCGGTCCAATCGTTCTTGAGCATCCGGCAGGGCTTGCCGGTGAAGGAGCGGGACCGAATGGTGTCGCGGCTGGAGGCGGCCAGGTAGGTCTCCATCTGCTTGGGCGGGATGTCGGCCTCTTCCACTGTCAGCCACAGGGTGCCGGACCACACGCCCTGGGCCCCGAGCGCGAGGGCGGCCGCCATCTGCCGACCGCTGCCCACTCCACCGGCGGCCAGCACCGGAATGGGCGACACCGCGTCGATGACCTCCGGCCACAGCACGATGCTGCCCACGTCTCCGGTATGGCCCCCGCCTTCGGATCCCTGGCAGACGATGAAGTCGAGCCCGGCCGCCTTGTGGCTGAGCGCATGCTTGACCGACCCGGCCAGCGCACCGATCATCAGGCCGGCTCCCTGGATCCGCTCGACGACATCCGGCGGGGGAGTGCCCAGCGCGTTGGCGATGAGCCGAACCTTCGGGTGGCGGAGGGCGACATCGATCAACCCGGCAGCATGGGCCGCCGTCCAGCCGATCATGCCGTTGGGTTGACGCTCGTCCTCGGGGATCAGCGGCACGCCGTGGTCGGCCAGGATCTTGAGCGCGAACTCTTTGTGCTGGGGTGGGACCAACCCCCGGATCTGAGCTTCGAGGGCGTCAGGATCCATCTCGTCCATGCCCTCGTACTTGGCCGGGATCACGATGTCGACGCCGTAGGGATGGTCGCCGATGTGCTCGTCGATCCAGGTGAGCTCGACTTCGAGCTGGTCGGGCGTGAAGCCGATGGCGCCGAGGACACCGATCCCTCCGGCGTTGGACACGGCGGCCACCACGTCGCGGCAGTGAGTGAAGGCGAAGATGGGGAACTCGATGCCCAATTTGTTGCGGATCTCGGTATTCATGACGGTGGTGCCTCTCTGATAAGTGCGTCTGGGTTTATGAAGTTGAGTCGGAGGTAACGGTGGCTTCGGAAGTGCAGGTGGTGTCGGTCGCGGAAGGAGAAGTGGCGGAGCGGGGCATGCCCATCAACGCGGCCAGACCCCGGACGGCGAGATCGTCGTTCACCGAATCGGGTTCGATGCGCCGCTGCATCTCCAGCCCGGTGAGCAGCGCCTTGACCAGGGTGGCCAGATCGTCGGGATCGGCGACCGGCTCGACACCGACCCTCGACGCCCACCGGGACAGCTCGTGGCTGCTGTGGCCGCGAGCCTCGGCATCGCGGGCCCGAAGGGCATTGGCCACCTCCGGGTCCCGGGCGGCCCGGAGCCAGAGTTCGTGTTCGAGCAACGACCAGCGTTCCGAGTCGGTGCCGGGATTGTTGCCGATGTTGTCCCACACCGCGGCCAGTTGCCCGAGGGGGGAGTCGGTGATGGCCACTTCGGCAAACAGCACGGTGAGGACCGACTGCTTCCAGGCATCGAGCACGGCCAGCAACAGGCCCTGCTTGCTACCGAAGTGCGCGTAGACCGCGCCGGAGGTCCGGCCGGCGGCCTCGGCCACCGCATCGACGGAGACCCCGTCGATCCCCCGGTCAGCGAAGAGATCGGCCCCGGCGGCCAGCAGGCGCGCCCGGGTCTCCGCCTTCCGCTCCGCTTGGGTTTGGGCCATGTCGCTCCTCTGATCCCCCGGTGTTCCGGCCGGCCACCGAACGGCCGGACGGCGGTGGAGGCATCGGTTAGATACTGGACACTACATATGTAACGGACCCTACGCAACACCGCGGCAGCCGCCGGTTCGCCGAAGTCTTTGGCGGCGCCGCGTGCCTATGCTGAGGCCAAGTCACTTCTAGGAGGGGGATCACCGTGGGTGCATCGCAACCGATTGTCCGTGACCGCTTGTTCATCGGAGGGGAGTGGGTTCCGTCCGCCGGCACCGGCACCCTGGATGTCATCGACTCCACCACCGAAGAGGTGATGGGCACCATTCCCGAAGGGTCGCCCAAGGACGTCGATCTGGCGGTGGCCGCGGCCCGGGCCGCGTTCCCGGCGTGGGCGGCCACTCCGGTGAAGGAACGCACCGAGCTGCTGACCCGAGTCAGCCAGGAGCTGACCGCCCGGATGGAGGAGCTGGCCGACCTGATCGCCCACGAAGTCGGCATGCCCCTGGTGCTGTCGCAACTGGTGCAGATGGGGCTGCCCATCGGCACCTTCGCGTCCATGGCCCAGGTTGCCGCCGACTTCACCTGGGAGCAGACCGCGGGTAACTCGGTGATCGTGCGGGAGCCGATCGGGGTGGTCGGCGCCATCACGCCGTGGAACTACCCGTTGAACCAGATCGCCGCCAAGGTGGCGCCGGCGCTGGCCGCCGGATGCACGGTGGTGCTCAAGCCCAGCGAGGTGGCCCCGTTGAACGCCTTCGCCCTGGCCGAGATCTTCGAACAGGTCGGGCTCCCGGCCGGGGTCTTCAATCTGGTCTCCGGCCTCGGACCGGTGGTGGGAGAGGCGATCGCCGCCCATCCTGACGTGGACATGGTGTCGTTCACCGGCTCAACCCGGGCCGGCAAGCGGGTCTCGGAATTGGCATCGGTCACCGTCAAGCGGGTGGCCCTCGAGCTGGGCGGCAAGTCGGCCAACGTCATCCTCGACGACGCCGATCTGGCCAAGGCGGTTCCCGACGGGGTCCAGAAGTGCTTCCTCAACTCCGGACAGACCTGCAGCGCGTTGACCCGGATGCTGGTTCCCCGCCAACGCCTGTCGGAGGTGGAGAAGCTGGCGGTGGCGGCCGCCGAGGCGTTCACCCCCGGCGACCCGTTCGATCCGTCGAGCCGGCTGGGACCCCTGGTATCGGGGATTCAGCGCGACCGGGTCCGCAACCTCATCGACAAGGGGGTGGGGGAGGGGGCGACCCTGCTCACCGGCGGGGGAGAGGCGCCGGAGGGACTGCCGGTCGGTTTCTTTGTCCGCCCCACCGTGTTCAGCGGCGTCACCCGGGACATGACCATCGCCCGTGACGAGATATTCGGGCCGGTGCTCTCGATCATTCCCTATGACACCGAGGAAGAGGCCGTCGACATCGCCAACGACACCGACTACGGACTGGCCGGAGGCGTGTGGTCGGGGGATCCGGAGCGGGCCAAGGCGGTGGCTCGCCAGCTCCGCGCCGGCCAGATCGAGGTGAATGGCGGCGGGTTCAACCCGATGGCGCCGTTCGGCGGCTACAAGCAGTCGGGCAATGGACGCGAGTACGGCAGCTTCGGCCTGGAGGAGTTCCTCGAAGTAAAGGCCATGCAGCTGTAGTTGGTTGGCGCCGCGGTAGCCGGCGGCGAGAGCTAGGTGGCCTGGTGGCTCTCCGGGCCCCAAGCCAGAAACACCGGGTCGGCGGCGGCCAGCCGCCAGCTTCCGTCGGCCGAGACCTCGCCGCGGTTGGTCGAGACCTGGACGAGATTTCCCAGCCGGTCGGCAGCGCCGGCGGCCCGGTCGAGAGCCGAGAAGGCGGCCACGATCCGCCCGCCCGGTCGCAATCGGGCCAGGGCCATGTCGAGGACCTCGAGACCGCCACCGCCCACGAACACCCGGTCGGGGTCCGGGAGCCCCACGCAGGCCTCCGGGGCCCGGGCGTGGACCACCCGGACGTCAGCCCCGAAACTGGCGGCGTTGGCGGTGATGCGCAGGGCCTCGGCGTCGCGGTCCTCGATGGCAAAGGTGGTGATGCCCGGACACAGGACGGCGGCTTCGACGGCCACGCTCCCGTTCCCGGCGCCCACGTCCCACAGCACGCCGGTGGCCGGCAACGCCAACTTTCCCAGTGCCACCGCCCGGACCTCCGCCTCGGTCACCAGTCCGTCCCGATGGGCGTAGGCGTTGTCGGGAAGGCCCCAGGCCAGCGGTTTGGCATCGGCATCGACCCCGCCCCATCCGGCGATCGGCCGGCCGGCCGGACCGACCAGGACCACCACTGAGAAGGGATCCCAGCTCCCGGTGGCCAACTCGTGGAGCCCGACGACGGTGACCGACTCATCCGGGTAGCCGAGACGGCTGCACACCGACACCGTGTCCACCGCCGCCCGCGCCGCCACCAGGGCCTTGCCCACCGCCTCGGGAGGTGCGTCGGGCGAGGTGAGCACCGCCGCCTTCCGGGCCAGGCGGATGGCCCGTACCGAGTCGACCAGCGGCCGGCCGCGAACCTCGACCACCGCGGCGTCGTCCCAGGGCAGGGCCAGGCGGGCGAAGGCCAGTGACACCGCGGAGGTGGCCGGGAGGATCCTCAGGTAGCGCCGGTCGATCACCCGCACCAGCGAGCCGACGATGCCGAAGAAGCCGGGGTCGCCGGAGACCACCAGGCACACCGACACCCCGTCGCGGGAGGCCGATGCCGCCCGGCGGCAGGCGTCGTCGACATTCTCCCCGATCTCGATCGATGGAGTCTCCTGGCTGGAAGCCCCCGGTTTGGCTCCGGGGGACCACTTCTTCAGGCTCTCGAGTTGCCGGCGTCCGCCCATCACCAGTTCGGCCGAGATCAGGGCTTCCCGGCCTTCGTCCCCGATGGCTTCAAAGGCATGGCCCAACAGCCCGATCACGGTGACCACCCCGGGCGGGCGGGTCGGGGTCGAGCCGGGGTGGGCGGCGGTCCGGTCAGGCATGGGCAGCGGACGGCTCAGCTTCGATATCGACGGACGGCATGATCGACGCATGGTACCGCCCGGTACGGGCGCTCCTCACCCGCCCTCGGGCCGGGTGCGGGCATTCCCGACCTAGGCGAAACTCAGGTCGGCGTCGTCCCAGTAGGCGCTCACCGAGGTGAACCGGCCCTCCTCGTCGGCCTCGAAGATCTCGATGCCGGCGATGGTCATGGTGGACCCGCCGGTCACCACCGCGATCTCGAAGTCGATGGCCACCTTGCCGGCGCAGGTGTGGACGGCTTTGGCGGTGAACGTCCAGGCCTCGCTGGCGGCGATGCCGTTCTCGAAGAAGGTGACGATGGCGGCGCGGCCGATGTTGGGCGGGTTGGAGACCGGGTCGTGGTGGTGGGCGTCATCGGTGAACTGCGCGGCGATGGCGTCGGCGTCCCGGGAGTTGACGGCATCCACGTACTCGGTGATCCGGGTCCGGAGTTGGTCAGGGGTCAGCACGGTGGTCTCCTTGGAATGTGTCGAACGGAACCGCGCCGCGGTGACGGCGCAAGCAGATGTCGAAGCGGCTCAGGCACCCATGGCGTGGACGCCCCCGTCGACGTGCACCATCTCTCCGGTGGTCATGGGGAAATAGTCCGACATCAGGGCGACGCAGGCGCGGGCCACCACCTCGGTGTCGAGGACGTCCCAACCCAGGGGTGCCCGCTCCGCCCAGGTGTCCTCGAAGGCACTGAACCCGGGAATCGACTTGGCCGCCATCGTCTTCACCGGACCCGCGGCCACCAGGTTCACCCGCACCTTCTCGGGACCGAGATCGCGGGCCAGGTAGCGGGAGAGCGATTCGAGCGCCGCCTTGGAGACCCCCATCCAGTCGTAGGCGGGCCAGGCGACGGTGGCGTCGAAATCGAGACCGACGATCGATGCTCCCGGCCCGTCGCCGGCTCCGGCGGCGGCCAGCAACGGGCGGAATGCTTCGGCCAGCGCCTTCAACGAGTAGGTCGACACATGGAGGGCGGTCTGCACCTCCTCCCACTGGGCCTGAAAGATGTCCCCGCCCAGGCATTCCGGTGGTGCGTACCCGATCGAATGGAGCAGGCCGTCCATCCGGTCCCACTTGGCGGCCAGCACTCCGGCGGCTTCGGTCAGCTGCTCGGGTCGGGTCACGTCGATCTCCAGCACGTCGGCCTCGACGGCCAATTTCCGGGCGGTCCGACGGGTGAGCGAGAGACCGCGCCCAGCCCCGGAGAGGATGACCTCGGCGCCTTCTTCCTGCGCCTTACGGGCCACCGCGAAGGCCAGCGAAGCATCCGTCAGCACCCCGGTGACCAGGATCCGTTTTCCGTCGAGCAGTCCCATGGGGCCGCGAGGTTATCGCCCGCCACCTTGCCGGGGCGACGGTGGCATGTGCAAAGGTAAGGGTCATGCGCGTCGGAATCTTGGGAGGCACCGGTCCTGCCGGTCGAGGTCTGGCGGTTCGCCTGGCGGCGGGCGGCGCGCAGGTGGTCATCGGGTCTCGCGACGCCGATCGGGCGACCGCGGTGGCCGAGGAGTTGGCCAAGACCTGGCCCAATCATCACCTCGACCTGGAAGGGGCATCCAACCCGGACACCGCCTCCTGCGAGTTGGTGGTGGTGGCCACCCCGTGGGACGGGGCGGTGGCCACGGTGAAGCCCCTGGCCGCCGACCTGGCCGGCAAGGTGGTGGTCTCCATGGCCAACGCCCTGGTCAAGGAAGGCCGGGAGTTCCTGGCGTTGGTGCCACCCCGCGGATCGGTGGCGGCATCGATTCAGGCCGCGCTCCCCGAGTCACTGGTGTCGGCTTCGCTGCATCACCTCCCGGCCTCGCAGATGGAGAAGCTGACCACGCCACTGGTGGCCGACGTCTTCGTCTGCTCGGATCATCCCCGCGCCACTGCGGCCACCACCGCGATGGTCGACAGCATCGAGGGACTCCGGGGCATCGACGCCGGTAGCCTGTCCCAGGCCGCACCCATCGAGGCGTTCACCGCGGTGCTGATCACCGTGAACATCCGCCACAAGGCGCACACCACCGTGCGCCTGGGTGGCTACGGGGAGCATTGAACCGGTGACGTCCGACCTGTGATCCAGCTGTACGACTCCGCCCGGGGAGAGGTGGCACCGCTGGAGGTGGGGCCGGTGGTCTCGCTTTATTCCTGCGGGATCACCCCGTACGACTCCGCCCACCTGGGTCACGCTCAGGTCTATCTGACCTTCGACATCCTCCAGCGGCGGCTGCGGGACCTGGGCCACGAGACCCGGTGTGTCCGCAACGTCACCGACGTCGATGACGACATCCTCCGTAAGGCCCGGGAACTCGGCGTCCACTACCTGGATCTGGCCGCCGAAGAGATCGCCCAGTTCGATGCCGACATGAGCTCGCTGGGCCTCATCCCGGCCTGGTCCGAGCCCCGGGCCACCTCGGCCATCGCTGACATCCTGACCCTGGTCGGATCGGTGCTCGACTCCGGACACGCCTACCAGGCCGGCGGGGGGGTGTACTTCGACGTCACCACCTTCTCCGAATTCGGGAAGGTGAGCCATCTCAGCGAACCGGCCATGCTGGCGTTGGCCGCCGAGAACGGGGGCAACCCCGACGATCCCAACAAACGCCACCCTCTCGACTTCGTCCTCTGGCAGCCCGCCCTCCCGGATGAGCCGTCGTGGGAATCGCGTTGGGGACCGGGCCGACCCGGTTGGCATATCGAGTGTTCCGCCCTCGCCCTCCGGGAGCTGGGGGAGACTCTCGACGTCCACGGTGGTGGCCGCGACCTGATCTTTCCTCACCACGAGTCGGAGACCGCCCAGTCGGAGTCGGTCACCGGCCGTCCCTTCGTGCGTCACTGGCTGCATGTGGGGTTGGTCGGCCTGGACGGGACCAAGATGTCGAAATCACTCGGGAACCTGGTCTTCGTCGGGGACCTGCTGAAGACCTGGGAACCGGCCGCCATCCGGCTGGCGCTGCTCGACCACCACTACCGGACCGACTGGGAGTGGACACCGGCGGAGATGCCGGCCGCCGCCGCCCGATTGGCGAGATGGCGGGCCGGCGGGATTCCGGCCGCAGGTTCCCCACCGGCCGGAGACGGCTCGACCGATCTCGGCCTGGAGGCGGTCCGCGCCCGCCTGGATGACGACCTCGATACCCCCGGGGCGCTCCGGGCCCTCGACGAGGAGGCGGCAGCCGGTCGCAGTGTGGTCGCCGGTGCGGCCCTCCTCGGCGTATCCGTTACCGTGTAATTCCCCCGGCGCGGCGAGTGTCGGGGTCGGCATATCCAGCAGATCAGCACCGAGCAGAAGGGTTCTCCCATGGCAGGCGTCGTGACCGTCAGGCTTCCCGATGGATCGACCAAGGAGCTTGCCGAGGGGACCACCGCGCTGGAGGTGGCCGAGTCGATCGGGCCCCGGCTGGCCAAGGCGGCGGTGGCGGCCAGGGTCGACGGCGCCGAGGTCGACCTGGCCACGGAAGTCCCCGACGGGTCCTCGGTGGCGGTGGTGACGGCCGACTCCGATGAAGGCCGGGCCGTCATCCGCCACTCCACCGCCCACGTGCTGGCCCAAGCGGTGTTGCGGCTGTGGCCCGGCGCCCGGTTCGCCATCGGCCCGGTCATCGAGGACGGCTTCTACTACGACTTCGAGCTGCCGGGCGGCGCCCACTTCAGCGACGATGACCTCGGGCGGATCGACGCCGCCATGCGGGAGATCATCGCCGAGAACCAACCGTTCATCCGCCACGAGCACTCGATCCAGGAAGGCCTGTCCCTCTTCGAGGACCAGCCTTACAAGCGGGAGATCATCGAGGCCGTCGAAGCCGGGGGCAACGAGATCGATGCCGCCGCCGAGGGTGACGGCGCGCCGGAGGTGTCGACCTACTGGAACTCGCCGACCTTCACCGACCTGTGCCGGGGTCCGCATGTGCCGTCCACCGGCCGGTTGGGCTTCTTCGCGCTGATGCGGGTGGCCGGGGCCTACTGGCGGGGCGATGAGAAGCGGCAGCAGCTGCAGCGGATCTACGGGACGGCCTGGGAGTCGGAGAAAGCGCTGCATGCCCATCTCGAGCGGTTGAAGGAGGCGGAGCGGCGCGACCACCGAAAGCTGGGGGCCGAGCTCGATCTGTTTTCCTTCCCCGAGGAGATCGGCTCGGGCCTGCCGGTCTTCCATCCGAGAGGCGGAACCATCCGACGGCTGATGGAGGACTACTCCCGTAAGCAGCACGAGGCCAACGGCTACGAGTTCGTCTACACCCCCCACATCACCAAAGCCGAGCTGTTCGAGATGTCCGGGCATCTCGACTTCTTTGCCGACGGGATGTTCCCGCCGATGGAGTTGGACGGCGGACAGCAGTACTACCTGAAGCCGATGAACTGTCCGTTCCACATCCTGATCTTCAAGAGCCGGCAGCGGTCGTACCGCGACCTGCCGATCCGGATGTTCGAATTCGGGTCGGTCTACCGGTACGAATTGTCCGGAGTGGTGCACGGTCTCACCCGGGTCCGGGGGATGACCCAGGACGACGCCCATATCTTCTGCACGCCCGAGCAACTTGAAGGGGAGCTCCACACCACCCTCAACTTCGTGTTGTCGATGCTCCGGGACTTCGGTCTCAACGACTTCTTCGTCGAGCTGTCCACCCGGCCGGAGGGCAAGGCGGTCGGCGCCGAGGAGGAGTGGGACGAGGCCACCGAAGTCCTCCGCCGGGTAGCCCGGGAGATGGGCCTGGACATGGTGCCGGACGTCGGCGGCGGCGCATTCTACGGCCCGAAGATCTCCATCCAGGCCCGGGACGCCATCGGCCGGACCCATCAGATATCCACCATCCAGCTCGACTACCAGGAGCCGCAACGGTTCGGCATGGAGTACACCGGCGCCGACAACAGCCGCCACCGCCCGATCATGATCCATCGGGCCCTGTTCGGTTCGGTGGAGCGGTTCTTCGCCATCCTCCTCGAGCACTACGCCGGCGCGCTGCCCACCTGGCTGTCCCCCGAGCAGGTGGTGGTGATACCGGTGAGCGATGCCCACCAGTTCTATGCCGAGGAGGTGGAGCGGCGCCTCCGCACCCTCGGGGTCCGGGTGACGGTGGATAGGACGGGCGAACCGATCAACGCCGGGATCCGGCGGGCGAAGCTGACCAAGGTGCCCTACATCCTGGTGGTCGGCGACGACGACGTGGCCGCCGGGACGGTGGGGGTGAACCGACGGGGATCCAAGCGCCCCGATCGCGGGGTGGCCTTCGAGTCGTTCGCCGAGGACCTGATCAGCGAAATCGCCGACCGGGGCTCGCCCGAGGCGGCCGGCAGCGTCCCCGGGGCTGGCGGCGGCCCGGCGTGAACCTCGATCACCTGTGGGCCGGATGGCGCAGCGAGTACGTTTCCGGCCTGCCCGGGGTGGCCAACGCCGGGATCGGGCCGGAAGCGGACACTTTGGACGATCATCCGCTCGACGACCCGGCCCGGTGCGTGTTCTGCCGGATCGCGGCCAGCGGTCCGCCCTCGGCCGAGAACGGGGTGATCTGGCGGGGGGAGACCACCTTCGCGGTGCTCAACGCCTTCCCCTACGCCAGCGGCCACCTGATGGTCATGCCCTCCCGGCACGTCCGGTCGATGGCCGATCTGACCGGCACCGAGAGCCCCGAGCTCTGGGGCGCGCTGCAGGACGGGATGGCCGCGCTCGAAGCCGCGTACCATCCCGAAGGCATCAACATCGGAGCCAATTTCGGTCGGGCCGCCGGGGCCGGCATCCCCCGGCACATCCATCTCCATGCGGTGCCCAGGTGGCTGGGGGATACCAATTTCATGACCTCGGTGGGCGGGGCCCGGGTGCTCCCCGAGACGCTGGCCGACAGCTGGGCCCGGTTGCACAAGGCGTGGCCCGGCTGAGTCGTTGGCCGCCCGGTCAGGGGTCGGAACGACGGCTTCCGGGGCGGGGGCAGTGACGCCCGTCATCTGCGTACTCCAGCTAGCAGATGGTAGAGTGGGATAAAGCCCTGGAGGAATTGACATGTTCGACGGCCGCTGGCGCGACACCGTTGACCGGGGAACCGGTCCGGTCGGTCGCAAGCTACAGCAGCTCGGTGTGACCGCCGATGTCCTGACGGCGACCGGCCTGCTTTCGGCGACCGCCACCGCCTGGGCCATCGGCACCGGCCGCTTTCACCTTGCCATCCTGCTGCTGATCCTCACCGGCCTCCACGACCTCCTCGATGGGCCGGTGGCCAAGGCTTCGGGGACGTCTTCGGTCCGGGGCGCGTTCTTCGACTCGGTCACCGACCGGGTGGCGGACGCGCTGCTCCTGGGTGGCGTGGCCTGGTATCTGGTGTCGGCCCATCCCGGGCATCTGGTCCTCCTCCCGTTCGCGGTGCTGGGTGCCACCTCGCTGGTTTCCTATCAACGGGCCAAGGCCGCCTCCCTCGGCATCTCGGCCAAGGGCGGGCTGATGGAACGGGCCGAGCGGATGATCCTCCTGGGCATCGGGCTGCTGTCCGCCTCGTTCCTCATTCCGGTGTTGTGGGTGATGCTCGGGCTGACCATGCTCACTGCCATCGGGCGCTTCGCCAAGGTATGGCGTCTGGCCGAGGCGCCGGTGTCGGTGTCGTTCGCCCGCCGACGGGCCCGCACCGCCATCCGCGGCGAGCGCCGGCGGAGCAGCGGATCCCCGTCCCGCTGGCGGGCACGCCGGCAGGGTGAGTTGTCCAGCCGATCGGGTCGCACCTGGCGGGCACGCCATGCCGGCCAGGGCATCCGTCAGCGGGCTGCGGCTCGACGCAGTAGCTGACCTTTCCCCGTCAACTCACAGGTTTCGGGAAACCATCGGTGAACAAGGATCGGGCGGTCTTCCGCCTCTATACGACTCTGGGTCGCGCCCTCGGCGCGCTGCCCGAGCCGCTGGCCCTCTGGGCCGCCGCCCGGGTCGGGGACGTGATGTTCGTAGT
Source organism: Acidimicrobiales bacterium (assembly GCA_035948855.1). GTDB lineage: Bacteria > Actinomycetota > Acidimicrobiia > Acidimicrobiales > RAAP-2 > DASZIT01. Next base: position 36,961 of record DASZIT010000074.1, read on the forward strand.
GCGCCGCCAACACCGCGAGATGATCACCCGCAATCTCCGACGGGTCCTCGGGGGAGGGACTGACGACGCGGTTCTGGATCACTGGGCCCGCCGGGCATTTGGTGCCTACGCCCGCTACTGGGTCGAAGGCGCGCGGCTGGGGAGCACCCCGATGAGCGAGGTGCTGCAGCGAATCGTCGCCGACGGGTTCGAACATCTGGTCGACGCCATGGCCGAGGGCAACGGGGTGGTGCTGGCCCTGCCCCATGTCGGCAGTTGGGAGTACGGCGGCGCGTTCCTCGCCGGCAAGGGCTATCCGATGACCGCGGTGGCCGAACGGATCGAGCCACCGGAACTGTTCGACTACTTCGTCGAACAACGAGCGGCCATGGGCCTGACCATCGTGCCGCTGGACGCGGACTCGGGTTCGGCCATGATCAAAAGCCTGCGCGACGGGAAGCTGGTCGGGCTCCTGTGCGATCGCGACCTCCTGGAGAACGGGATCGAGGTGGAGTTCTTCGGCGAGACCACCACCATGCCCGCCGGGCCCGCCACCTTGGCCCTGCGCACCGGGGCCCGGCTGCTCACCTCGGCGGTCTACAGCGGCCCCGGCCGCGATCACCATGCCGTGGTGCAGCCACCCATCGACACCTGCCGCACCGGCTCCTTCCGCACCGACGTGCAGCGGATCACCCAGGAGATCGCCACTCGCTTCGAAGGCCTGATCCGCCAGGCACCCGAGCAGTGGCACGTCTTCCAGCCCCTGTGGCCGGTGGATAGAACCCCGCCGGCACCATGACCGGGGAGGGTCGGTCTTCTGCGGGTCGGCCGGCGGCATCGGCGTCGCCCAACCTTCGGGTCGCCCTGGTCTGCCCCTACAGCCTGTCCCGTCCCGGCGGAGTCCAAGGACAGGTCACCGGCCTGTCCCGGGTGCTCACCGAGCGCGGGCACTCGGTGACCGTGTTCGCCCCGGTGGACGACGTCGCCGATAGGCCCGAGGGCATCGACCTGGTGGTGACCGGTCGTTCGGTGCCCCTCCCGGCCAACGGGTCTCGGGCCCCGGTGTCGCTGTCGCCGATGGCGGCGGCCCACGGGGTGAGGGCGGTCCGGCGGGGCCGGTTCGACGTCGTCCATGTGCACGAGCCGTTTGCCCCCGGACTCCCGTACGGGCTGTTGGCCGCGCCGGGCATCCCGCCGTTGGTGGCAACCTTCCACCGGAGCGGCGCCAGCCTCTTCTACTCCTTGCTCGGACCGCTGGCCAAGCTGGCGGCCCGGCGGTTCGCGGTCCGATGCGCGGTCTCCGAAGCCGCCCGGCAGACGGCGGCCGAGGCCATCGGCGGCGAGTACCAGGTGCTGTTCAACGGGGTGGAGGTCGACCGATTCCGCCACGCCGACCCGTGGCCGACGGACGGTCCCACCATCCTGTTCCTCGGCCGGCATGAGGAGCGCAAAGGACTTCGGGTGCTGCTCGAGGCGGGCCGGAGTCTCATCGACGCCGGCACCGGGGCCGATGGGGGGACGGAAGCGGCCGGCGCGGTCCTGTGGATCGCCGGGGATGGACCGGAGACCGAATCATTGAAGCGCCGCTTCCCGGAGTCGCCCACCGTCCGCTGGCTCGGCGTCATTGCCGAGGGAGAGAAGGCGCGCCGGCTGGCCGGGGCGGATGTGCTCTGTGCCCCGTCGCTGGGGGGCGAGTCGTTCGGGATGGTGCTGTTGGAGGCGATGGCGGCGAACACCCTGGTGGTGGCCAGCGACATCGACGGCTACCGGGACGTGGTCGGGGGCGACGCGGTGCTGGTGCCCCCCGGGGATGGCCGGGCCCTGGCCGGGGCGCTGGAGTCGATCTTGGCGGTGGGCGACGGGGGCACCGGTGCCGGAGGTGGAGACCCGCGGCCGGCCCGGCGGGCGGCGGCGTCGGCGAGGGCCGAGCAATGGTCGATGAATCGCCTGGCCGAGAGGTACGAGACGCTCTACTGGTCGGCGGCGGTCCGGTCGGCTCGGTGAGCCGCCGTACACTGCAGTGGTCATGAGTCTTCCTCTCCAGTTCCCGGCCTCCGCGGCGTTGCCTGCGTCCGAGGCACCCATGGTCGGCGGGCGGGGGAGAGGAACGACGACCCCGTCCCGGGATCAGGGAGGGAATCGAGGGAGTGGGGGCGGCGGAGGAAATCGCAACCGCAACCGGGGTTCCAGCCAAGGCGGTGGCGGTAGCCGGCCCAGCGGCTCGTCCGGGGGCGGCCGGCATCGCTCACCATCGGGGAACCGGCGTCCGAACGGCCAGGGTCAGCGTCCAGGAAGCAACCGCGGCGGACAGGGATCGGGATCCCGGCCCTCGGGTCGGAGCCCGGAGTCCTCGGAGTCGGTCCCCGGCGGCGCCCGGCATACGGTGCCGGCCGCGGTCCGTTCCCCGGAGAGCGCCGAGAACGCCGAAGAGCGGCAGACCATCGCCGCCAATCGCCGCTGGGCGGTCATGGCCTCCGCGATTCCCGGCCTGGTGGTCGGGGTGATCCTCGCGGTGATCGTCTTGGTGGCCGGTATTCCCCTGGCCGCGGTCGGGGTGCTGGTGGTGGTCACCGCCATCGTCGCCTGGTGGGTCTGGCGGGCGGCCCCGGGCATGGTGGTGCGGGCGGTGGGTGCCCGACCGTCGAGCCCCGAGGTGCATCCGCGACTCCACAACGTGGTGGATGGGCTGTGCGCCACCATGGGCCTGCCCCAACCCGCGGTGCTGGTGGTCGACAGCCCGGTGCTCAACGCCATGGCCATCGGGCGCCATCCGAGCACCGCGTCGCTGATCGTGACGTCCGGCCTCGACGAAAGCCTGAGCCTGGTGGAACTCGAGGGAGTGGTGGCCCAGGAGCTCGTCCACATCAAGCGGCACGACACCTTGCGATCGGGAGTCGCGGTGGCCGTGGTTGCGCCGCTGACCCTCCTCAGCTCGTCGGGGGCCGCTCGGGTCCACGCCCTGGTTGGACGGGGCCGCGAATTCTCGGCTGACCAACGGGCGGTCGGGGTGGTGCGCTATCCGACCGGCCTCGGCTCGGCCCTGGCCAAGATGTCCGAATCGGGCGGGAGCTCTCCGCAATGGCCTCCGGGCGGCGGGCGCATCTCGGCTCTCACCCAATGGCTCTGGATCAACCCGCTGGCCGGGACCCTTCCGGGACCGGCGCGGGAGGGCGACCTCGACGACACCGGGGTACGGGCCGCCGCCCTCGCCCTGCTCTGACCGGCCGCCCGGGTTGCGGTCAACACTCGGGCCCGGGTGGTCTACGAGATGCCCGAAGCCACCGGTTCGTCGGCGTCTGATTCATCGCAAGAGGTCGAAGTGCCGAGGCCGCGGATGTGGTCCCGGATCTTGCGGAGCAGCGAGGACAGCGTTTCCTCTTCTTCCCGGGTGAGCACGCCATTCAGCAGTTCGTCGATATGCGCCACGTGGAGGGGAATGGCCTCGGCCATCACCGCCTGACCCTTGGGGGACAGCACCGCGAACGCACCACGCCGGTCCTCCGGGCACGCCTCCCGGGTCACCATGCCCGCGTGTTCGAGACGGTCCACCGAGCGGGTGAGGCCGCTGGGAGTGAGCGTCGTCTGGGCGGCCAGTTCGCTCATCCGAAGCCGGAACCCAGGTGTCCGGGCCAGCCGAACCAGCACGTCGAAGGACTGATTGGCCAACCCGCTGTCGGTCAACAGCAGGGGTTCGAGGATGCGGCGCAGCCCGGCACTGGACTCGAACAGCAGTCCCACCGTCGTCACTCGCTCGTCATCCCATCCCTGCTCTCCAGCCATGCTTGCAGTATATCCGAACCTGTCAACTAGTTTGCTGCACAAAGATTGTGTAAGCAAGTATCTGGTGAGCGCCTGGGGTCGAGGGGTCGGGCAGGCTCTGACCTCGACGGTTAGAACCCCTGGTCAATGGGTATATGCCGACAAGGGAGAGATAATGTTGCGCTCGCAACTAGATGGTGGTACAGTTAATTGCGTGGTCAAGTATCTGTAGCTGTAAGCCTGTGACAAAGAGCCCCAGGCGATGGATGGAAAAGAGGAAATCACATGGCTGATGTCAAAGAAATCACCAGGACGGTAGAAGGGGTGGAGCTCCCGCTGGTCGGGACCTACGCCCTCGACGTGGCCCACAGCCAGGTCGGTTTCGCAGTGAGGCACATGGCGGTCTCCAAGGTCCGTGGGCGATTTACCAAGTTCGACGGAACGATCCAGGTGGCGGAAGACCCGACCCAGTCGTCGGTCAACGTGACCATCGACGCCACCAGCGTCGACACCCAGGATGAGACCCGCAACAACCATCTGCGGACCAACGACTTCTTCGACGTGGAGAACCACCCGACGTGGACGTTCGTGAGCACGTCGGTGGTCCCCGACGGCAAGAAGTGGAAGGTCACCGGAGACCTCACCATCCGGGGCATCACCCGGCCGGTGACGCTCGAGACCTCCCTCGAGGGTGTGGTCAAGGATCCGTACGGCAACCTCCGGGCGGGATTCAGCGCCACCGCGGAGATCGACCGTGAGGACTTCGACGTCTCCTTCGGTGCCGTAATGGATGCCGGCGGATTGGTGGTGGCCAAGAAGGTGACCATCGAGATCGATGCCGAGGCCGTCCTCCAGGCGTGACGGAGGGTAGTCCTGTGACCGAGGCGGCGCCGACAACGGCGCCGCCTCGTCGCATGCCGGTGGTCTTCATCGGTCACGGCAATCCGATGTACGCCATCGAACCCAATCGGTTCGCCGATGCATGGGTGGAGCTCGGGCGGGAACTCCCGCGGCCGGCCGCGGTGTTGTCGGTGTCCGCCCATTGGTACGTGGCGGAAACCGCGGTCACCGAGATGGACCGACCGCGTACCATCCACGACTTCGGGGGATTTCCGCGGGAGCTCTTCGAGGTGGAGTACCCGGCTCCCGGCTCGCCAGCTCTGGCCCAGCGGGTGCGGAGCCTGATCGACGGGTCGGGAGCGCTTCCCACTCCGGTGGTGGCCGACACCGGGTGGGGCCTCGATCACGGGACCTGGTCGGTCACCCGTCGCCTGTATCCGGAGGCGGACGTCCCGATGGTGCAACTCAGCATCGACGGCCGCCAACCGCCGGGGTTCCATCTCCAACTCGGTTCGGTGCTGGCGCCGCTGCGAGACGAGGGCGTGCTCATCCTCGGGAGCGGGAATGTGGTCCACAACCTCCAGATGGCCCGTCTCACCGGCGATGCGCCGCCGCTCGACTGGGCGGTTCGCTTCGAGTCCGAGGTCCGGCGCCGGATCAGCACCGGCGACGGCGCCTCCCTGGCCGATCTGCCGGGGCTTGGCCCCGATGCCCGTCTGTCGGTGCCCACCCCCGACCACTACCTGCCCCTCCTCTACGTGCTGGGCGCGGCGTCGCCCGACGACGGGATCCGGTTTCCGGTCGACGGGATCGATGCCGGGTCCATCTCCATGCTCTCGGTCGTTCTGGGCTGACCTCGGCCTCGGAGGCTTCCGGCCTCCGGCGAAGGCCAGACGGGACCGACTGTACAATCGAGGTATGGGCGACTCACCGATCGAAGCCGGCTCGATGACGGGCAACCGCCCGACCGGCACATTCACCGTCAAGCGGGGTCTGGCCGACATGCTGCGGGGTGGCGTCATCATGGATGTGGTCGATGCCGACCAGGCCAAGGTGGCGGAGGACTCGGGGGCGGTGGCGGTCATGGCCTTGGAGCGGGTGCCGGCCGACATCCGTCGGGACGGGGGAGTGGCCCGGATGAGCGATCCGGCCATGATCGAGGGCATCAAGGCGGCGGTCACCGTGCCGGTGATGGCCAAGGCCCGGATCGGCCATTTTGCCGAGGCCCAGGTGCTGGCCGCCCTCGGCGTCGACTACGTGGACGAGAGCGAGGTGCTCACCCCGGCCGACGAGGCCCACCACATCGACAAGTGGAGTTACGAGGTTCCGTTCGTCTGCGGTGCCACCAACCTCGGCGAGGCCCTGCGCCGGATCTCCGAGGGGGCGGCCATGATCCGCTCGAAGGGCGAGGCCGGGACGGGCAACATCGTCGAGGCCGTGCGCCACCTCCGGTCCATCCTCGGCGACATCCGCCGCATCACCCAGGCCGACTCCGCCGAGCTCTATCGGTGGGCCAAGGAGCTCGCCGCTCCCATCGGGTTGGTCCAGGAGATTGCCGGAACCGGAAGGCTGCCGGTGCCGCTGTTCTGCGCCGGCGGGATCGCCACCCCGGCGGACGCCTCGCTGGTCATGCAGCTGGGGGCCGAAGCGGTGTTCGTCGGTTCCGGGATCTTCAAGAGCAGCGACCCGGCGCGCCGGGCCCGGGCCATCGTGGAGGCGACCGCCCACTACGCCGACGCCGACCTGGTGGCCAAGGTCTCCACCGGTCTGGGTGAGGCCATGGCCGGTGAGGAGATCGACACCCTCGATGTCCGCCTGTCAACGCGTGGCTGGTAAGGACGGCGCCCTCCGGCGCCCGAGTGCCGGCCTATGACCATCGGCGTGCTGGCGCTGCAGGGCGACGTCCGGGAGCACCTCGCCGCCTTGGCCGACCTGGGCGAAGTCGGGCGCCCGGTCCGGGGCCCCGCCGACCTCGACGGGTTGGTCGGTATAATTCTTCCCGGCGGGGAGTCGACCACCTTGTCGATGCTGCTCCAGTCGTCGGGGCTGTACGACCCGCTGGCTGCCGCGCTGGCCGAGGGGCTGCCCGCCTTCGGGACCTGCGCCGGGATGATCCTGCTGGCCGAGACCGTGCTCGACGGTCGTCCCGACCAGTTGCGGTTCGGGGTCATCGGGATCACCGTCCGCCGCAACGGCTACGGGCGACAGGTGGCATCGTTCGAGTGCGACCTCAACGTCGCCGGCATCGACGAGCCCCCGGTTCACGCCGTCTTCATCCGGGCCCCGGTGGTGGAGGCGGTTTCGCCCGGCACCCAGGTGCTGGCCACCCTGCCCGACCGGGTGGAGGGAGGCGGGGCCGCCCGGCGAAGTGCCGGCGGGGGCCCGGTGGTGTGCCGGCAGGGGTCGGTGCTGGTGACCGCCTTCCATCCCGAGCTGACCGGGGACCGGCGGCTGCACCAACTGTTCGTGAGCATGACCAAAGAGGACCAAGAGGACCAAGAGGACCAAGAGGACCAAGAGGAGAGGTAACAGGCGATGTCGGGACATTCGAAGTGGGCGACCACCAAGTACCGCAAGGGGGCACAGGACTCGGCGCGGGCCAAGGTCTTCGCCAAGATCATCCGCCAGGTGGAGGTGGCCGCCCGGGAGGGTGGAAGCGATATGACGGCCAACGCCAGCCTGCGGACCATGTACGCCAAGGCCCGGGATTCGTCGGTGCCCATCGACACCATCGAGCGGGCCATCAAGCGGGGCTCGGGTGAGCTCGAGGGCGTCCGCTACGAGGCGATCTCCTACGAGGGGTACGCGCCCGACGGGGTGGCGGTCATCGTCGAGTGCCTCTCGGACAACCGGAACCGCACCGGCGCGGAGATCCGCAACATCTTTTCCAAGAACGGCGGGTCGATGGCCGAGCCCGGCGCGGTGAGTTGGCAGTTCGAACGCAAGGGCGTGGTGTCGGTACCCCGGACGTTCGACGAGGACCGCGTGCTGGAAGTGGCCATGGAGGCGGGCGCCGAGGACCTCGCCGACGACGGCGAGCAATGGGTGGTGACCTGTGCCCCCCACGACCTGGTGTCGGTGCGGGCGGCCCTCGAAGCCGCCGACCTCTCCCCGGGGACGTCGGAGCTGACCATGGTCCCGACCACCACGGTGGAGGTGACCGACGAGTCGGAGGCCAAGAAGGTGCTGCGGCTCATCGAGGCCCTCGACGACCACGACGACGTCCAGAACGTCTATGCCAACTTCGACATCCCCGACTCGGTGATGGCCGCCTACGGGGACTAGCCCGCCCGGGCGCCGATCGGCTATCCGCGGCTTGCCGGTCCGGTCACGATACAGTCGAACGCATGTTCGTCCTGGGGATAGACCCCGGCCTGTCGCGCTGCGGGTATGGCGTGGTCACCCGGCGCGGCTCGAAGCTGGTGGCGGTGGCCGGCGGGGTCATCTCCACCGCGCCGACGGTTCCCCTCCACCAGCGCCTGCGGGTCCTCGCCGACGAGCTCCGATCGCTGGTGGCGGAGTACCGCCCGGAGGCGGTGGTGGTGGAGCGGGTCTTCTTTCAGGTGAACGCCCGCACCGCCATGGCCACCGGCCAGGCCGCCGGGGTGGCCCTGGTGGCCGCCGCCGAAGCCGAGTGCGAAGTGGCCCAGTACACCTCCAACGAGGTCAAGGTGGCGCTGGTCGGCTATGGCGGGGCCACCAAGGACCAGGTGCAGCGGATGGTGGCTTCGGTGCTGGGGCTGGCCGAGCCTCCCCGGCCCCCGGACGTGGCCGATGCCCTGGCCCTGGCCGCCTGCTACCTGACCAGCCAGCCCCTCCGCCGGGCGGTGGCCGCCGCCGGAGGACCGTCATGATCGGATCTTTGCGCGGCACCCTCATCGACCGGCCGGTGCCCGGCGAGGTCATCGTCGAAGTCGGGGGCGTCGGCTACCGGACGTCGGTCCCGTCGTCGATCTTCGGCAGCCTCGGGCCCAACGGCACCGAAGTCTTCCTCCACGTCCACACCCACGTGCGGGAGGACGCCATCGTCCTGTACGGCTTCGCCCACGCCGATGAGCGCCGGTGCTTCGAGGCGCTGCTGGGCGCCCACGGGGTGGGCCCGGCGCTGGCGCTGGCCATCCTCTCCTCGCTGTCGCCGGCGTCGTTGTCGACGGCGGTGCTGGAGGACGACCTCGATACCCTGTGCCTGATTCCCGGAGTCGGGAAGAAGACCGCCGCCCGCCTCCTCCTGGAGCTGAAGGCCCGGCTCGACCTGCCGACCTGGAACCCCGACGGGCCCACGGTCACCGGCGAGGAGCGATCGGCCCGGGGCGAGGTCCGGGCGGCGCTGTCCGAGCTCGGCTACGGCGCCGACGAGATCCGCCTGGCCCTCGACGCCGTCCCCGACGACGGATCGGTGGAGGCCATGGTCCGGACGGCCCTCCGCCAGTTGGCGAGATCCAGTTGACCCCGGATGCGCGGCGCGAAGTGCTGGCCGACGTCCTGGACGGCGACGGCGACGTGGCGTCCGGCGACCCCGCCGAGATGACTGTCCGGGACGTCGACCCGATTGCCGCGCCGATCGAGGAGCAGGACGAGGCCCGACTCCGGCCCCGGACGCTGGGGGAGTTCGTGGGCCAGTCTCAGCTGACCGAGCACCTGCAGATCGTGATCGAAGCCGCCCGGAAGCGCGGCCAGCCGGTAGACCACCTGTTGTTCGCCGGACCTCCCGGGTTGGGGAAGACCTCGCTGTCGGGAATCGTGGCCGCGGAGATGGGCGTCGGGCTCCGGATCACCGCCGGGCCGGTGATGGTGCGGGCCGGGGACCTGGCCGCGCTGCTGACCGATCTGCAAGAGGGCGACGTGCTGTTCATCGACGAGATCCACCGGCTGCCCCGGGCCGTCGAGGAGATCCTGTATCCGGCGATGGAGGACTTCAAGCTCGACATCCTCATCGGCAAGGGGCCGACGGCCCGCAGCATCCGGCTCGACCTGCCGCGGTTCACCCTGGTCGGGGCGACCACCCGCACCGGACTGGTGACCGGCCCGCTGCGTGACCGGTTCGGGTTCGTCGGGCGGCTCGACCTCTACAACGTCGACGAACTCCAGTCCATCGTGCTGCGCTCGGCCCAGATCCTGGGCGTCCCGGTGGATGCGGAAGGCGCCCGGAAGATCGCCGAGCGGTCGAGGGGAACCCCGCGGATCGCCAACCGCCTGCTGCGCCGGGTGCGCGATTACGTGGAGGTGCGGGCGGCGGGGAAGGTCACCGCCGAGTCCGCCACCGCGGGTTTGGAGTTGTTCGGGGTGGACAAGTTGGGCCTCGACAAGGTCGACCGGTCGATCCTCGACGTGCTGTGCCGCCGGTTCGCCGGCCGGCCGGTCGGCCTCACCACCCTGGCCCAGTGCATCGGTGAGGAGCCCAACACCATCGAGGACGCCTACGAGCCGTACCTCTTGCAGCAGGGCCTGTTGCAACGCACCGCCAGGGGCCGGATGGCCGCGCCGCGGGCCTGGGCCCACCTGGAGATGACCCCGGCCGATCCCACCCTGCTCTGATCCGGTCGGGAGCCCCTGGGCCGGGCGGTGCCGGCGGCCGGGTATTTCCGAAATAGCGTCTGTCCGATGTCGGGAGCCGCCGAGGGCGAGGTCGAGGGAACCGGATGGACCGACGCCTCCGGGTCGGTGCCCATGGACGCCTACGACTACCACCTCCCCGATGACGCCATCGCCCAGGAGCCGGTGGAGCCCCGGAGTGCCGCCCGATTGTTGGTGTCGGGCCGGGTGGCGGCCTCGGGGAAGATGGAGCACGCCACCATGGCCGACCTGCCCGAACTCCTGCGGGCCGGCGATGTGGTGGTGGTCAACGACACCCGGGTGCTGGCCGCCCGGTTGCAACTGATAAAGGCCACCGGGGGAGAGGCCGAAGTACTGCTCCTCGAGCCCATCGACGAGGCCGGATCGACCTGGGAGGCGCTGGTGCGACCCGGCCGCCGGCTCCCTCCCGGCACCCAGCTGTATGAGCCGGCGGCCGGCGCCGCGGGCGCGCGGCCAGGAGCACTGCCTCCGGGAGAGGCGGTGGTCGAGATCGGCGAGCCGTTGGGCGGCCCGGATGACAGCCGCCGGTCGGTCCGGCTGATCGATCCGGTGGTGATCGAGCGCTCGGGGATCATGCCGCTGCCGCCCTACATCCATCACCGGCTCGACGACCCCGAGCGCTACCAGACCGTGTACGCCGCCGACCTCGATCCCGGCGACCGCTCCACTGCCGCCCCGACCGCCGGGCTCCACTTCACTCCTGAGCTCCTGGATGCCTGCCGGGAGGCCGGCGCCGAGGTGGTCAGCGTCGACCTGGCCATCGGGCTCGACACCTTCCGCCCGATCACCGCCCCGACCCCGGCCGAGCACGTGATCCACCGGGAGCGCTACCGGGTGCCGGCGGCCACCATGGATGCCTGCGCGGCCGCCGAGCGGGTGGTGGCGGTGGGCACCACCGTGGTCCGGGCCCTGGAGTCGGCGGCGGCCACCGGACGGCTTTCGGGACGCACCGATCTGTTCATCTACGGGGATCACACCTTTCGGGTGGTGGACGTGCTGGTGACCAACTTCCACCTGCCCCGTTCCAGCCTCCTGCTGATGGTCGAGGCGTTCTGCGGAGTCGAGTGGCGCCAGCTGTACGCCGCCGCCCTGGCCGACGGGTACCGGTTCCTCTCCTTCGGGGATGCCATGGTGGTGGGTCGAGCCGGGCCGAAGGGCCGAGCGGTGCCGCAGCTGGAGCCGGGTAGTTGACCACGGCCCGGGTGGAGATCACCGCCACCGACGGCCTGGCCCGCACCGGGGTGGTGCACACCGCCCGGGGTTCCTATCCGGTGCCGACCTTCATGCCGGTGGGGACCCGGGGGTCGGTCAAGGCCCTCGACAGCGCCGATCTCGAAGCAGTAGGCGCCGACGTGGTGCTGGCCAACACCTACCACCTGATGCTCCGGCCCGGGGCCGACGTGGTGGCCGCCCTCGGCGGCCTCCATCGGTTCAGCGGATGGAGCGGCCATACCCTGACCGATTCCGGCGGGTACCAGGTGCACTCGCTGTCGCCGGCGGTGGACGACGACGGTGTCAGCTTCGCGTCGGTGTACGACGGCTCCCGGGCCCGGCTGACCCCGGAGATGGCCGTAGAGGCCCAGGGGCTGATCGGGGCCGACATCCAGATGGTCCTCGACGTCTGCGCCACCCTCCCGGCCACCCCGGAGGTTCTCCGCCAAGCGGTGGACCGCACTGCGGCGTGGGCGGTCCGGGCCCGGGCCCATCACGCCCGTCTCGAGGCCCGGCCCGAGCGCCAGGCCCTGTTCGGCATCGTCCAGGGCGGGACCGACCACCGGCTCCGGGTGGAGAGCGCCCGGCGCACGGTCGAGCTCGACTTCGACGGCTACGGCATCGGCGGCCTGTCGGTGGGGGAGCCGAGGCCGGAGATGCTCGAGACACTGGCCGTCACCGTCCCCGAGCTCCCCGACGGGCAGCTTCGGTATCTGATGGGGATCGGGGATCCGGTCGGGCTGATCGAGGCGATCGGGTTGGGCGTCGACCAGTTCGACTGCGTGGCCCCGACCCGGATGGCCCGTCACGGCTCCATCCTCACCTCGACCGGGCGCCTGAACCTGCGGAACGCCTCCTACATCCGCGACGACCGACCCCTCGATGCGGAGTGTGCCTGCAGCACCTGCTCCCGCTGGTCGCGGGGCTATCTTCGCCATCTGGTCACGGTGGGGGAGCCGACCGCGTGGCGACTGCTCACCATCCACAATCTCGCCTACGTGCTCGATCTGATGTCCCGGGCCCGCACCGCCATCGCCCAGGGTCGATTTTCCCAGCTACGGACCGACATCGCCGAAGTCTGGGCATAGCGGGGCGGTCTCAGGGTCGGAGCCGGCTGGGCTACAGTCTGACCGCTGTGCGCACCAACTCCCACTTTCTGATCACTCGATGATGGCCGTACCTGCGGCGCTGTTGACGCCCCTGATCGCCGCCACCGCACCCGCCAAGCCGTCAAGTTCATCCGGCGGCACCACGCTGTTGATCCTGGTGGTGATCGCCGCGGCGTTCTACTTCTTGATCCTCCGCCCCCAGCGCCAGAAGCAGCGGGCCGCCCGCGAGCAGATCAGCCAGTGGGAAATCGGCGACGAGGTGCTCACCGCCGGCGGGATCGTCGGGCATATCATCGATATCGAGGGTGACCGGGTGACCCTCGAAACCAGCATGGGGGCCTCCTTTGTCGTTTTGCGCCAATACGTCATCCGAAAGCTCACCGTCGACGTTCCCGTCGAGGAGCACGATGCCGACGAGGACTACGAACACGATCCCGATGGCGACGAAGACGATGAACATGAACACGATGAAGACGGCGAAGCCCATGACCATGATGAAGACGGCGAAGCCGATGACCACGAAGTCGATCACGAGCACGACCACCAGGACCACGAGGACCACGACCACGAGGCTGACGGCGAGGCCGAAAGCGGCGCCGGCGACCACGATCCCAACAACCATGGACCCAAGAAGTCAACCTGACCCCCGATGAAGAACAAGCGTGCCCTCTGGGCCAGTCTGATCACACTGGTGCTGATCGCGGGGATCGCGCTGGCATCCACGTTGGCCGCCGGGTGGTCCCCGAAGCTGGGGCTTGACCTCGAAGGCGGATTGTCGGTCGTCTACAAGACCCACACGCCGGTCACCCAGGCCCAGCTCAACACCGTCGTCTCCATTCTCAACAGCCGGGTGAACGCCGGCACCAGTGGCGCCACCGTCGGCAGCCAGGGGAAGAACGAGGTGGCCGTCTCGATCCCGGGTGAGAAGAACACCCAGAAAGTGCTGGCGACGCTGGGCAACACCGCCCAGCTGTTCTTCCGGCCGGGGCTCTGTTACGCCCCTCCCTACACCCCGACCAAGGGCAGCACGCCGCCCACCGGGCCGCTGCCGACCTGCGCGGCCAGCTCCCAGTTGACCGCCACCAACCTGGCGGTCAAGCCGGATTCGAGCAACGTGAACGGCTACACCAGCAACAACAACATCCCGGTGGACCCGCAATTCGCCGCCAACCCGTCGACCAGCGCGGCCACCGATGACAAGAACGCCACCGTGCTGCTGCCCGGCTCTTCGGCGTCGCAGGGTACCGGGCGCTACGTCCTCGGACCGGCCGCCCTCACCGGGTCGGCGGTGCACTCGGCGTCGGCCCAGTTGGTGAACAACCAATGGGCGGTCAGCATCGTGCTGACCAGCGCCGGCAGTACCGCCTGGGACACCCTCTCCCAACAGCAGTTCCACGCCATCATCGGCATCGACCTCGACGGTCAGGTGATCTCTGCGCCGATCACCCAGCCCAGCCAGGCCACCTTCACCTCCTTCAACGGCCAGGTGCAGATCTCCGGCAGCTTCACCCAGAGCCAGGCCCAGACCCTGGCCACCGAGTTGAACTACGGGTCGCTGCCGGTGAAGCTCGACCGCATCAAC